>DMMK01000440.1 GCA_003453085.1 Verrucomicrobiales bacterium | reverse complement strand
CTTGGGTTTGGAGGCAGGTTTGGCGACGGGTTTTGGCGGGGCGGCCTTCGGGCGGGGGGCTGGAGCGGGCTTTTTGCTGCCAGCCGCTGGTTTCTTCGCCACCGGTTTTTTGAGGGTCGCTTTTTTGGCCATAACGCGGAATTTCTAAATTTCCGGTTAGGCTATGCGAAGAATGCCGGGACTGTCGAGCCTCGTGTTGAGGCTGCCAGTCCCGTAAAAACGTGCTTTCAGGGCACCTTTGGGCTGATTTTGAGGTCAGTCCGCCGGGGTGGCGGCGATGGCATCCACCACACGGTCCATTTCAGCCTCGGTGTTGTAAAAATGCGGGCTGAAGCGCAGGTAAGGCTGGCCTGCGCGGTCAAAACGCAGGGAGGGACTGATCTTTTGACCGGTAAGGTGATCGTAGATCTTTGCAGCGGAAGGTCCGCTGCCTTCCGGACGCCAGGCGGTGGTGATGCCGGAGGCATTTGGGCCGGAGGTGGGGCCAAGAAAACGGAAGCCGAGGGGCTCCAGCCGCTCGACCAACCGCGTTTTCAACCGCAGAAGCTGGGCGCTGACGGCGGGAATGCCGTGCTCCAGCAGCAGTTCCAGTCCGGCCTTCATGCCGAGAATGCCTGCGACATTGAGGACGCCGGGTTCATAACGACGGCCGCCTTTTTCAAAGGCGATGGTATCTTGAGCGATGAAATTGGGGCTCTGCACGTTCCAGGAGCCGAGCAAGGTGGGGCGCAGCCGCTCCTGCACCTCTTCGCGAACGTAAACGACGCCTGCAGCCATCGGGCCGAGCATCCATTTGTGGGAATCGGCGGAGAGGAAGTCCACGTAATCCACACGGGTTTCGAAGGCTCCCAGGGTCTGGATGGCATCCAGGCAAAAGAGCACGCCGCGGGCACGCAGCATCTGGCCGATGGCATCAATCTGGATGCGGTAACCGCTGAGGAAGTGGCAGGAGGCGAGGGCGACGAGCTTGGTCTTCGGGGTGAGCATGGACTCCACCAGTTCCGGGGTGATGGCTCCGGGTGCTTCGGGCTTCAGCAGACGCACCCCCACGCCCAGGCGGGCCAGATCCGTCCAGGGATAGACATTGGCCGGGTAGTCGTCCTGATAGCACACCACTTCGTCTCCTGGCTGCCAGTCCAGGCCGTTGGCGACGAGGCTCAGGCCCAGGGAGGTGGGCCCCAGGAGGGAGATTTCGCTGGCCTTGGCCCCGAGCATCTGGGCGGCGACGACGCGGGTCTCATTCACGGCACGCCAAGCTTCGGGGAATTCCTGCATGCGCAGACAGCTTTCCTCCAGATAGTCCTGCATCACTTTCGTGACCCGACGCGGCAGGATGGTGACACCCGCATGGGCGAGGAAGATGCTGTCGCGAGCGACGGGGAATTCGGCGAGGCGGGCGTCTTCGGAGGGAAAAAGGGACATGCCTGATTTACGTCTGGGAAGCGCGGCGGTGCAAGACGATGGCGTGGAAGGGGTAGCATTCCGAAATGGTCGGAAGGCAGAGTCCGGAATGTGAAAAAAACGGCAAAGAAAAGGGCCGGAGACGGGCGATGGGCTGAAAACGGAGGTTTTTCAGGTCCATTAGGCCCTTTCTCGAGGCTACCTAACAGCAAACGCCAAATGTTTCCTTTGCTACACAGCCTCAGCGCGCTAGCATCGCCCTCCCATGAATTCTGAGGTCCAAAACTTGGTCGCGGCTGGCAAACTCGCCGCCGCAGACGGCGAAAAATTATCGAAACTCGAACCCGGTACCTTCTGCCTGCATAAAAGCTGGGGAGTCGGAAAGGTCGCTGAATGGGATCTGCTCGGAGATCGAATCATTCTGGATTTCGAAGGCAAACCCGGTCACGGGCTGAAGCTTTCCTTCGCCATCACCTCTTTGGAGATCCTGCCTGCTGAGCATTTGCTTTCCCGCCGTCACTCGGACCTCGACGGCTTGAAGGCTCTGGCCAAAGGCAAGGTGACGGAACTCATCGAGCTGGCCCTGAAATCCTCCGGCAGTTCGATGTCCCTGGATGATCTGGAGCGCCTGCTGAAGCCGCGCATTATCTCCGAAGCCGAATACAAGAAGTGGTGGGAATCGGCGAAGAAGACCCTGAAGACGGCCCGCCATATCGTGGTGCCCTCCAAGCGCACCGAGCCTCTGGTGCTGCGTGACAGCGGTGAAAAGCCCGGTGGCGTGATGGTGCAGAACTTCCTGGCCAAGCGTGACCTCAAAGGCAAGCTGGGTGTGCTGGCCCTGATCCAGAAAGATTTGGACCTGTTTGAACAAGCTGGCACGGAACTGATTCCTGTTTTCCAGGACATCTCTGACACGGTGCGCAAGGCCTGGAAGCTGCATCTCAAGGACAGCCTGCAACTGCTGCTGGCCCGCGATGAGCTGATTGATGCCATCGAAGGTGCTTCGGCCCCGATGGGCTCGATGAAGGTGGCAGACCTCGTTTGTGAAGCGCGCCCGCTTCTGGCAGAAAACATCGGCGGCCTTCCCGTCAGCCAGCTTGGCCGCATGTACCGCGCTTTCCCTGATGCTTTCCCAGAGCGTGTCTGGGTGCCTGAAATCCTCAACCACCTCACCCGCACCGGTGGCCGTGCCGTGGCTGAAATCGCCGTGGTACTGGATACCAATGGTGAACTGGAAGTGCTTTCCGAGTTCCTCAAAAAGTCTGTGCGTAACCGCACGCTGAGCGCGGATCTGCTGATCTGGATCTGCAAAGAGCGCAAGGGCCTGGCCCAGTCTGTGTTCAGCATTGACCTGGGTAACGCCATCCTGGATGCCGTGGAAGATGACCATGTGCAGGGCGGGCCAAAGCGCACGGGCCGCCTCAGCGACCAGCTTTCCGATGACAAGACCCTGATCCATGAGCTGGTGGTGGACACGGATGACGAGTCCCTGCGTAACTTTGCCAAGCGCCTGATCAACAGCTCGGTGCTGGATGAACTGACCCGCCGCTCCTTGCTGGCGCGTGTGATCAAGTCCCGCCCAGAAATGGAAGCCCTGATGAACGAAAACGCGGAGTCCCGTGAGGACAATCGCCTCATCGTTTCCTGGGACAGCCTGGAGAAGAAGAAGGCCGAACTGGATGAACTGGCCAACGTCAAGATCCCGCACAACAAGAACGAGATCCAGATCGCCCGTGATGAAGGTGACCTTCGTGAAAACGGCGGTTACAAGGCTGCCCGCGAACAGCAGGCCGTGCTAAACCGCATGAAGGATCAGTTGGAGCGCGAAATCAGCCTTTCCCGTGGAACCGACTTTGCCAATGTGAACACGGACAAAGTGGGCATCGGCACGGTGGTGGATTTCCAGGACGTGGCAACGGGTGAAAATGAAACTTACACCATCCTGGGTGCCTGGGACGGTGATCTGGATCAGAACATTGTCTCTTACCTTTCGGACATTGCCAAGGTTCTCATCGGCATGGCTCCTGGTGACGAGGCCGACATCCCGACCGAAGACGGCACCGGCCGCAAGGTCAAGGTGCTGGCCATCCGGGCATTCAATCCTGGGGCTTAAGCCCTTCGACCTGACTTAGCTTGATGAAGAGGCGATGCGAAAGCATCGCCTCTTTTGCGTCAGGCGTATGCCATTTACCATGGATGACTCGCCGCCAGATTCACCGCCTCTCCGTCACCGCATCGAAGAAGCTTATTTGCACGAACTGCGCTCTGAGGGTCGGGCTCCGCTTTCAGTTTTCCGTTTCTGCCAGACCTTGGGCATCACGGAACGGGAGTTTTTCTCTGAATACGCTTCGCTGGAAGCTGTGGAGCGGCATTGGTGGAAAGGCATGCTTGAGCATGTGATCACCTCCGTCGAAAGCGGACCTGAGTGGGCGGGATTCAGCGCGAGGCAGCGCACCCTGGCCTTTCTATTTGCCTTTTTGGAGGCCTCGCTGGATCACCGCAGCCTGTTCCTGCTGCGGCATGGATTGACCTCGCCGATGAAGCCCGTGCCTGAGTGGTCGGCTTTGGAAGATCGCTTTGATGTCTTTGCGCAGTCTTTGTTGCAGCATGGACGAGCCCAGGGGGAAATCGTCAATCGTGGCCCTTTGACGGCGACTTATCCAAAGGC
>DMMK01000595.1 GCA_003453085.1 Verrucomicrobiales bacterium | reverse complement strand
AACGTTCACGCTGGCGGACACAGAGCCTGTGAAGCTGGACCGGAAGGGCGTGAAGTTCGCTGGTCAGGTGGTGAGGCTGAGTGACGGGACGGTGAAAGCGGTGGGGCACTACCTGCTGCCCCAGAAGCCAGCGAACACGACTGAGAAACCGACGGCCACACCCATCCTGTCCGGGGCCTTTCTCCTCACTCAGCCTTCTTTGGCTGACTGACCTAACCCTTCAAAGACATCTAAAATGCAGCGCCTCAAATCACCTGTCTCCTCGAAAGCCGTGCTGAAATGGAGCGCTGTGTTTTGGATGTCCCTTCTTTCCGTTCTGGGCGCCCAGGCCCAGAGCGGTTTCATCATTCCCGGTATCCGTGCAGACGGGGGGAGCGACTTTGCCTACTGGGATTTTTTTGACCGGATGCCCGGTTCAACCATCAACCGCAATTACAACTACGACAATCCGCCAGCCTTGGGAGGCGGATTCGATGACGATGAGAATCCCACCACAACTTGGGAAGACCATGACAGCAATCCTGCCACTCCGCTGATTCCACGGGCAACCCTGAGCCAGACCGGCGCACCCAACGCCTTTGTCACTTCCACGGGATCCATTTACAGTTTCGACGAAGACGAAATATCCAAATTTGAGGTGCCTTACCGGGTGGCCTCCAATGAAGCCGGAGAAGTCACCAATGTGATTTTCCAAACGCAGACGGGAGGTTCCCGTCTCAACGTCAACACGGTACATCTGATCTATGAGGAGAATGGTCTCCCCGTCACGGTGTTCCCCATTTTCAAAGGTCTGGATGACCGGCAAACCGGCTCATTCTTTGAGCGGATCGTCTGCGCTTTCCAGTGGGATCTGACTGGGAAGAATGTGCGCAACTTCAGGGTGGTCGTTTCCGCCCCTGGACCCTCCATGCCTCTCTGGGAAGCCCAGCTGGATGTGGTGGTGGCGGATCCGTTCGAGCAGGAATTGGGTTACCTGATGGCCACCCGGGCCCGCCCCCTGACCCGCCATGGACGCCCGGGGCGAATTGATAAAAACCTGCCTCCGGGCGTAGACGAACGCTACTTCATCCAGGGCCAGTCTTTGACGCTTCTCGGGGAACCGGAACTGGTGCCCGGAAACCTGAACAAAACCTGGCTCATGTCCGGCTGGTCCTATCAGGGGACCACTCAGGCGGGCAGCAGCCTGCCTCTGATTTTCCCGGCTGAGGACATCACCGTGACGGCTTTGTTCGCCCCGAACTCCTATGCCACCTGGCGGGACTTCATATTCTATCATTTTAACAGCCTGATAGGTACCCAGGATGACTATCTGAACGATGCCATTTCGGCTCCCCTCGTGGACCACGATGGTGACGGACTCATCAATGCGGGCGAGTATGCTTTCGGGGGTGATCCTTACAATGATGAAGACGATGCGCGGACACGGCCACAGTTGCGGCTGGTGGAAGTGGAAGGCGTGACTTACCCGGCACTTCGTTACCGGACCAACGGAGTCCAGCAGACTCAGTTGAGCGATGTGGTGCAAAAGGTGCGGGTCGCCGCCAATGACGGCCCCTTCCAGGAAAATACGACGGTCCTTTTTGATCGTCAGTTGCAGACGGATGGTTCGGAGCTGATCACCCATCGCAGCACCACGCCGTTGGCCAGTTTCGCCTCTGTGAAGATGGATGTCATCTGGAGCGTAGGAAGCCTCACCGGGCAGACTCTGGCGCCGGCACCGCTGGCCATCACCACGGCAGCCCCTTTGGCTGGCGGCCATGTTGGCACGGCCTACTCTCTTCAGCTTGCAGCCTCCGGCGGCATGGAGCCTTACGTGTCCTGGACCAAGACCCAGGGAGATCTGCCTCCAGGGTTGTCTCTTGGCACGAACGGCATTCTGCAGGGTATTCCGACGACGGTTGGCAGCTACACCTTCACCGTCAAAGTCACCGACTCTTTCATGGCCGAGGTGACCAAGGAACTGACCCTCACGATTCAGCCGTTTGAGATCACCACCACGAGCCCGCTGGCGGTGCATCGGCTGGGGACGCCGCTCAATGTGGCCCTGGCCTCTTCAGGTGGCACGGGCCCATATGCCTGGTCATTCACCGGCAATTTGCCCGCTGGAGTTGAACTCACCACCGCCGGGGTCCTGACCGGCACACCCACCCAGGCAGGAGTTTATTCCTTTGCCGTGGAAGTGGAAGACGCGGGAGGGTTCAAGGCCACGAAGACCTTCGAATGGACCGTGATGGATCTTCAGATCCTGACGGCCAATCCGTTGCCGCTGGCCGTGAAGACATTTCCTTATGCGGCCACACTGACAGCCTCAGGCGGCGAAGCACCCTTCACTTGGACGCGCACTGCCGGCACCCTGCCAGCCGGTCTGACATTGTCTGCCGACGGTGTTATCAGCGGCACCCCAACTGGATCAGGACTCGCTTCCTTCACGGTGCAGGTTTCCGATGGGGACAGCTTTACTACCACCAAGGTATTCAATCTGACGGTCTCTGAAACGGTTCCTGCCCCGGTGGTGAATCCGGTGGTGTTTGGATCGAAGGTGGTGGGAGAGGAATTCAGCCACACGATGACGGCGCAGAACTATCCCTCCAAGTTCACCGTGACCGGCCTGCCCAAGGGCATGAAGGTGGTCGTGGCCAACGGCACCGCCGTCCTCTCGGGTCGCGCCTCCCTGGCCGGGGTTTACCTTGTGCAGATCCGCGCCAGTAACACCGGCGGCAACAGTCCCATCGTGACGGCTCCCCTGGTCATCAAGGCCCTGCCGGTGGCCCAGGTGGGCACCTTCACCGGACTCATCTCCCGTGACGCGACGGCCAACGGCGGCCTGGGCAGCCTCTTTACCCTGACGACGACCTCCACCGGAGCCTACACCCTCCAGGTAAAGAGCGGAGCGGTCAGCAAGTCCGCCAAGGGCTTCCTCAACGGCAGCGCGCCGCAGGTGCAGATCAGCATCAACGGAGCCGACCTGGCCCTCAGCCTCAACGCCCAGACCCACTTGGTCACCGGCACCCATGGTGCGGCGACTGTCAGCGGCTGGCGCCTGGTGTGGGACAAGAAGTTCAATCCGCCAAGCAGTCTGGAAGGTTACTACAGCACGGCGCTTGAGCTGGCCGACGAAGAGGATCTTGAAGACGTGACGCTGCCCCAGGGCATCGGTTACTCCACCTTCACAGTGGCACCTGCGGGCACCGTAAAACTGACGGGCAAGAGCGCGGACGGCCAGACGATCACGGCCTCAACGAACCTCGGGCCGAATGGCGAGCTGGCCATCTATGCACCCGTGTATGCCAACAAAGGCACGCTGCTGGGGCAGTGGGCGATTGAGGAAGACGAAGAGGGGCTGTTCATCGGCAACAAAGTCACCGGTGAACTGACATGGTCGAAGCCTGTGACGACAGGCCGCACGTATCCGACGGCCTTTGGTCCGGTGGATCTGGCGGTGGAAGGAGGCTACCTGGGAGCGACGGCCACAGGCGTGGTGATGGGCCTGCCAGAGATGGAATCCACGATTGGGATAAGCTTTGAAGGAGCAGGCATCGAGAGTTCCGCGACAGAGGCCGATGTGACGGGAGCGAAGTGGACGGAAGGGTATGCGGTGGACTTCACGGGAGCAGCGAATGCAGGGAAGGTGACGCTGAAGGTGAGCAAGGCGAACGGGTCGCTGAGCGGAACGTTCACGCTGGCGGACACGGAGCCCGTGAAGCTGGACCGGAAGGGCGTGAAGTTCACGGGTCAGGTGGTGAGGCTGAGTGACGGGACGGTGAAAGCGGTGGGGCACTACCTGCTGCCGCAGAAGCCAGCGAACGCGACGGAGAAACCGACGACCACACCCATCCTGTCCGGGGCCTTCCTCCTCACTCAGCCTTCTTTGGTCGCACCGTGAAACATCCACGCCTTCCCATGACCACACGTCCTACTTCCATCTTTCGGCCTCGCACTGCGCGGCAGGGACTGGCGTTGGTGGTGACGGTGAGCATGATCGCGTTGATGATGGTCCTGTTGTTGGCCCTGCTGAACACTTCCAAGGACAATTACCAGGCAGAGAAGATGGTGACAGGGAAAAGCCAGGCCAAGCTGGTGGCCCAGCAGGCGGTCCATGTGGCTCTGGCCCAGGCCCGCGTGGCGACGGAGCAGACCTTTGCCAGCGGTCGGCCGAAACCTTGGACCAGCCAGCCGGGCGCGGTGCGGGTGCATAACATGGACGGTTCCCTGCACACGCTGTTCAAGCTGTACAGTTCCAATCAGATGACGTCCGATTCTCTGGCTGCCTTGGAAGCGGATGTTCCAGACAACTGGGCCACCCGACCGGATGATTTTGTGGATCTGAACGAGCCCTCGCGCGGACCGGACGGGGATCTGCGGTTTCCCATCGCGGATCCGCGTGCCTACAGCACTGATCCGCTGATGTCGGTCGAAGGCTTCAGTTATCTGCCGCAAAAAGGGGCCGTGGGGCCAGAGGCAGGGGATCCGATGCAGCAGCGCCTGCCCATGCCTGTACGCTGGATGTATGTGCTAAAGGATGGGAGCATCGGCACCCTTTCCACAGCCAGTCAGTTTGAAGGAGCGGGTGAGATCCAGCCAAGTCGGACAAATCCCATCGTTTCCCGATTCGCCTTCTGGGTGGATGACGAGACTAGCAAAGTCAATGTTAACACCGCCTCCGAAGGCTCGTTTTGGGACACGCCACGGGCCGATACTAGCCAGGAAAGAACACTGGCCAAAAACATTCCGTCCCGCCTGGAATACATGCGTCAGCCAGGGCACCCGGCTGGCGTCAGCCTCAGCAGTGTACTTTTGCCAAACAGGCGTCTGGCTCCTTTGGGTTTCCCTATCGGCAGCTCTTCCGCCATGCGGGCCATGGACAGCGAAGATGCGAGGGATCTGTGGCGGCTGGGACGGCTCACCGTGGCAGAGCGTCTGGACAATACTTCCCGAGGGGGCACGGTGGAAACGGACTGGGCCTCGTTGTGGGTCACTGCCCCCGCAGAGTCTGTGCGTCAGCCCCGTTACGCAGACATCCACGAACTGGTTTTTGACAACGCCTCCAAGTCACGTTTTCCCAGCCTGTGGCAGGGCGAATCCAATGCTCCCACCAATCAAAGACGTGGCAGCCATCTTTTCAAAGAGCACCCGGAATCCTTGAGCCTTCTCAAGAAAGGCCACTTCTTCCTGACCACCCAAAATGCTGCGCCTGAGGTCACCCTGTTCGGCACCCCCCGTGTGGCCGCCTGGGCCATTTCGGACAACACCATTCCGAACGGTTCCACCCTCGGCCTGCCCCAGGACCGCGACACCCTTTACTCTCACAAGCTGGCGATGACCAGCATGGTCAAAGGCAGGCCCTACATCGTCCAGCGCTCCGATCCGGGAAACGGCATCAGCGATTACGCCATGCAGGCCGGAAGCAGCAACAAAGCCCTGTTTGAATACCTGCAAAGCCTCACCAACAGCCCGTTTCCAGGGTATGAAAGGGCTTCCCAAAACGGCTCTACTTTCGCTGGCAAATACGGCGAAGACCGGGATGCCATTCTGATCGAGATGATGGATTACCTTCGCAGCTCCAACTTTGCTGAGTCTCAACTCGACAAGAAGCTGCAGTTTTCCGTGCTGTGTCCAGGGGCGGAGCATCATGGCTTTGGTCAGGTCTCTCCCCTTCAGCTGACTTCCATCCGGAAGCCTCCCACGACCAGCAGGCACATCCAGGGCCTGGGCAGAATGGCCACCATCAGCGAGGTCGCCCTCATCATCACCTGCCGTGCGGAAGTGGGTCCTGATGGTCAGGTGCATGGCGAGCCCACCGGCAGTGTGACGGACGATCCTCTGACGGATGCAGACGATGCCTATAAGC
>DMMK01000042.1 GCA_003453085.1 Verrucomicrobiales bacterium | reverse complement strand
AAATCGTCCTGCTCGATGCCTACACCGCCAATCCCGGAGACGTCTCCTGGGCACCTCTGCAAGCCATCGCTGAATGTGCGATTCACGACCGCACGCCGGTGGCTGAAACCGTCGCGCGCTGTGCCGGGGCCGAGGTCATCATCACCAACAAGGCTCCCGTCACCCGCGAAATCATCGCGGCTTTGCCCGACCTGAAATACATCGGTGTCACCGCCACGGGTTACAACATTGTGGATGTCGCTGCGGCAAAGGAGCGCGGCATCGTCGTCACCAATGTACCGGGTTACAGTTCGCCTGCCGTGGCCCAGCTTGTTTTTGCCCTCTTGCTGGAGCTGACCAACCATGTGGGCCATCACGCCCAGACCGTCGCCGAAGGCCGCTGGCAGGCTTGCCCAGACTTCTGCTACTGGGACTATCCCATCATCGAACTCAGTGGCCGCACGCTCGGCATCATTGGTTATGGCGACATTGGCGCTTCCGTCGGTCGCATCGCGGTGGCTTTTGGCATGAAGGTGCTCGCCAGCAAGCGCGACTGGAAAGTGGCCCCTCCAGAAGGTGTCACCCCAGCCAGCATTGACGAAGTCTTTGCGCAGAGTGATGCCATCAGTCTGCACTGTCCGCTCACCGATGCCACCAAGCACCTCGTCAATGGCCGCACCCTTGGCCTCATGAAGGAGTCGGCTTTCATCATCAATACGGGTCGTGGTCCTCTGGTGGATGAGGCCGCTCTTGCTGCCGCCTTGAACAGCGGCCGCATTGCCGGTGCCGGGTTGGACGTGCTGTTGGTCGAGCCCCCCAAGGAGGGCAATCCCCTCATCGGTGCCAAAAACTGCCTCATCACCCCCCACATCGGCTGGGCCAGCCGTGAGGCGCGCACCCGCCTCATTGCGGCGACAGCATCCAATTTGCAGTCCTTCCTCCACGGAAAGCCCGTCAACGTCGTCGGCTGATCTGGCACGTATCCCACCCCACCACGCAAAAAAAGCGTGGAGGAGATTCGCCATCGCGTCTCTCCCCCACGCTCTGAATTGTTAGCCTCAGATCTTCGGCACGTTCAGCCACTTGCGCTCGGCCCAGCTCTGCAGGCCCAGTTCTGCCAGCTGTACGCCCTTGGCACCTTCACGCAAGGTCCAGCGGAAGGGCGTGTCCAGCGCGACGTGTTTGATGAACATCTCCCACTGGATCTTGAAGGCGTTGTCATACTCCGCCGTGTCCGGCACTTCCTGCCAGTGGTTGTAATGGTTGATCGGGCTGTCAATGTCCGGGTTCCATACCGGCTTGGGTGTCCCTGCCATGGACTGGAACCAGCACTTGCGCAGCCCGACCATGGCCGAGCCGTGGGTGCCATCCACTTGCAGTGTTAAGAGGTCATCGCGGCGTACGCGTACGTTCCAGGAGCTGTTGAACTGGCAGACCACATTGTCAGCCGTTTCAAAGGTGGCGTAGCAGCTGTCATCGGTGTCGCAGTTGTACGTTTCGCCTTTTTCGTCCACTCGCTGCGGGATGTGGGTGGCCCCCAGGCAGGAAACCGCCGTCACTTCGCCGAACAAATTATCAATCACGTAGCGCCAGTGGCACAGCATGTCCACGATGATGCCCCCGCCGTCAGCCTTGCGGTAGTTCCAGGACGGGCGTTGTGCCGGCTGGCCCTCATGCTCACCCGTGAAGACCCAGTAGCCAAACTCACCACGCACGCTCAGGATGCGGCCAAAGAATCCCTGCGACTTCAGCAGCGCCAGCTTGCGCAGGCCCGGCAGCCACAGCTTGTCCTGCACCACGCCGTTTTTGATGCCCGCCTTCTCGCAGACTTCGGCCAGGCGCAGGGCCTCCACGGTCTCCACCGCCGTTGGCTTTTCACAATAGACGGCTTTGCCCGCTGCCGCCGCCATCTCCACAAACCGGGCACGGTGCAGCGTGCCAGAGGCATCAAAGAAGATCGGGTAAGCCGGGTCGGCCAGCACCGCCGCGAGATCCGTGCTGGTCTTCAGCGGCCCCGTTTTTTCACAGCTATGTTTCGCCGCCAGTTCCTGCAGCTTGCTAGCACTGCGCCCGGTGAGGATCGGGTCTGGCATCAGCGTCAGTTCATCGGAAACCTTGATGCCGCCCTGGCGGATGATGGCCAAGATGGAGCGCACGAGGTGCTGATTGGTGCCCATGCGTCCGGTGACGCCGTTGAGGATGATGCCGATGCGTTGGATGCTCATGATGAAGAAAGGTTGGTCCACGGCAATCCGTTGGATTGCGTGTTGCCTTTTTAAATCATATATGATATATGGCAAGCGAGTTTTCAATCCCGCTTCCAGTTTCGTCCATGCCCAAATCTCTTCCCAAGCCCACTGCTGACACGAATCCGGTCGCCATCCCCACCAAGCAGCGTGCCGTGTACGATGCCCTGCGTGCCGAAATCATGGGCGGCCGCCTGCAGCCCGGGGAGGTCCTCGTCATCGATGCCCTGGCCAAACGGTTCCAGGTCAGCATCATCCCCGTGCGTGAGGCCCTGCGTCAGCTTCAGTCAGAGCGTCTCGTCGAAATCCGCGCCCACACCGGCGTCCGTGTCACCCCGGTGGATGTCTCGGCCCTCGTTGAAATCTTTGCCCTATTGGGGGCCCTTGAGACCGCTTCCGCCATCCACGCCCTGCCGCGAATGACCGAGGTCGATCTGGCCGAACTGGACGCCATCCTCCACACCCTGGAAACCACCGCCATCAGTGGCGACACCGCCGGGTTCGAGCAGGCCAATCGCCAATTTCACCTCCTGCCCTGCCGCATCGCAGGTTTCACGCGGGCAGAACAGGGGCTGCAATCCATCCTGGCCGAATGGGAACGCCTTCATCGCCTCGCTTTCCAAGGCACTCAGCCCCCCAGCCCGGAACAGGCCAATAAAAATCATCGCGCCATCGGCCGCGCCTTTCGTCCGGGCGATGCCGAAAAGCTCACCCAGGTCATCCATCGGCACCATGCCACCCCCCTTTCGCATTATCAGAAACTCATGAAGTGAGCCGGGCAGGGGGCAAGCCGTCCTGAAT
>DMMK01000528.1 GCA_003453085.1 Verrucomicrobiales bacterium | reverse complement strand
GTCGGCAATGCGTCCATGCTGGACAAAAAGACGGCCCTTGGGGTCAATCGTGATTTTGTGGCAGGCTGCCTGAACTGGATCCTCAACCGGGAGAAACTCAGTGGCGCCCCGCCGAAGCAGAAACACAGCTACCGCATCCAGCTCAATCCACGGCAGAATGAGCTGATTTTCTGGATCACCACCATCGCCATGCCGGGTCTCGTACTCGGCCTGGGCATGATGGTTTGGGCCTCCCGCCGCGCCGCCTGACACCACCACCATGCACCCGCGTACCACGGCTTTTTTGCTGCTTCTTGTCGTCGCCCTCGGCGCTGTCATCCTCGGGGTCGAACGTTACCTGCCCTCCACCCGCGAGCTTCGGGAAATGAAGAAGGGCCCGGTGAAGTTCAACAAGAGCGAGGTGACCCAGTTTGAGATTGATTCCAGCGGCGGCGACGGCGTCTCCCTGGCCCGCGACAAAGGCATCTGGTGGGTGCGCCGCCCCTTCAATGATCATGCCGATCCGGACAAGGTGACCAAGCTTCTCGATGAACTTCTGGCCATTGGCTGGATCGAGCGCGTGCATCGCTCGGAATTTGACGAAGCAGGCTGGGCCAAAACGGCCGTGGACCAGCCCCGGCACAAGCTGCGGCTGATGGTTGGCAGCGATACGGTGCTGGAAGTCTGGCTGGGCTCTGCAGCCGCCATTGAGGGCAGCCATTATTTGGCCGTGCAAAAGTCGAACGACAGCGAAGAAACCGCCTACTACGTGGCCAAGACCACCCTCCCGGATCTGCTCAAACCCACCCCGAAGGACTGGCGGGATAGCAAGCTGGTGCGTCTGGCGGCAGAGCAGGTGACCGGCATCAAGCTCGTCCAGGAAGGTGGGCAGATCGAGCTGGTCCGCGCGCCTGGAAAGGCGGGCTGGATTCTGGCCAAGCCGCTGAGCACCCGTGGCAGCAAGGAGAAGATCGGCGAACTGCTTTCCACCCTTCTCAATCTGGAGATCAAGGATGCCGTGGAAGTCACCACCGGGGCGGCCACCGCGATTGAGGGCGGCACCGCCACGGCGGCCATCAATGGCCAGCCGCTGAAGATCACCCTTACGGCCCAGCAGGGGGAAACTACCATCCAGACGGAGATCACGCTCACCAAGCCCCAACCGGATTCCCTGGAGACCAAGGCCACCGTCAGCCATCGCCGCCCCATTTTCACCGTACTGTCAAAATCGCTGTCCGATTTGTGGGCCCAGCCCAATGACCTGCGTGACCGGATGTTGGCCCGCATCGAGACGGAGGCGGTCGCTGCGGTCCGCATTGATTCGCAAGTTTTTGCTCCGGTTCTATTGGAAAAGAAACAGGAGTCCTGGTTCCTGCGCCGCCACAACAAGCTGGAGCCTGCCAATGGAGACCGTGTGGCGCGTCTGTTTGAGGCCCTGAACTCCCACCCCATCCGCAGCTATACCTCAGACTCCGCTGCCAATCTCGCCGGTTACGGCCTGGACAAGCCCTTTCTGACCCTCACGTTCAGCTCGGTCGATGGCCGTGCGACGAAGCTCTTCTTTGGGGCCAATGCGGAGCGCACGGAGTTTTTTGCCAAATATGAGGCCGTACCCAGTGTTTACCAGATTGATGCCTCGCTGCTGCCTAGCATTCCGCAAGACGGCATCAAGTGGAAGGGACTGGGGGCCATGCGCTTCACCCAGTTTGCCCTGCGAAAAATCAGCCTCGCCATGGGAACCCAGCCGCCTGTGGAGCTTTCCTATGACCCCACTACCGCGCAGTGGACAGGCGCACGCGCAGGCCGTGACATCACCGCCATGATTGATCGCGTGAAGGCCGACCGGCTGGCTGGATCCCTGGCAAAATTCAATGTTCAGGACTGGTCTGCCGATGCCACCAATGCCATCCAGGCGCTGAAGACACCTGCGCTGCGGGTGGTGGTGACGCTGGGCGAGCCGGGGACGAATACCGGGCCGACTCGGGACATCGAGATGAACTTTTCTCCCACGCAGCCCGGCATGGATACCGCCCTGTATTTTGGCCAGGTGGACAAGGGGCCCGACGTTTTTTACGTCACCCGTTCCTCCCTGTTGGAACTCCTGGCTCCCGTGTTCAAATCGGAATAGCGGAAAACCTGCCCCACTTGGTTTGCATCCGCAGTTGCGCACACGCACGTTGCTTCTACGTTCTGCGCCCTTTTTCATCGGCCTGTCGCAGGCCAAACCAACCCCATGAGCACCCACGTCAAACTCTACATCCCTGGTCCAGTTGAAGTCAGCCCCGCTACCTTCGCGGCCATGTCCCAGCCTATGATGGGCCACCGTGGCAAAGGCTTCCAGGATCTGTATGCAGAGATCCAGCCGATGCTGCAGACTCTCTTTGGCACAAAACAGCAGGTCTTTCTCAGCACCTCCTCCGCCTGGGGAGTGATGGAAGGCTCCATCCGCAACCTGGTGAAGAAGAAGGTTCTCAACTGCTGCAACGGCGCGTTTTCTGACAAATGGCTGGATGTCTCCAAGCGCTGTGGCAAACAGGCTGAAGCCTATCAGGTGGAATGGGGCCAACCTATCCTGGCCGAAGAGATCGACAAGCGTCTCGCCACGGGTGAGTTCGATGCCGTCACTTTCATTCACAATGAGACCTCCACAGGCGTGCTGAGCCCGCTGACAGAGATCGCCGCCCTGAAGAAAAAATACCCGGATGTCATGTTCATCACGGACTCCGTGTCCGGCTTCACCACACTCCCGGTGAACTTTGACGAACTGGGCATTGATGTGCTGCTGACCGGCAGCCAGAAAGCCTTCGCTCTGCCTCCAGGGCTGGCTCTCTTCGCCGCATCGGAGGCGGCCATGGCCCGCGCTGCCACGGTGGAAGACCGCGGCTACTACTTTGACTTCATCGAGTTCAAGGCCAATGGCGAGAAGAGCATGACGCCGAGCACCCCGTGCATCAGCCTCATCTACGGCCTGCGCCACAAGCTCAAGGCCATGTTTGCCGAAGGCTTGGAAAACCGTTACGCCCGCCACGCCCGTCTCAATGGCATGGTGCATGACTGGGTGCGCCGCAACGGCTTCGAATTCTTTGCGCCGGAAGGCTACCGTTCCAAGTCGCTGACCTGCGTGGCCAACAACAGGGAGATTGATGTCGCCGCCTTCATCGGCCTGCTGAAGAAGAATCACAGCCTCATCATTGATGGCGGCTATGGGAAGC
>DMMK01000025.1 GCA_003453085.1 Verrucomicrobiales bacterium | reverse complement strand
TGTCGATGATCGACCAGACGCTCTACGACGCCTTCGGCCAGCGCCAGGTCGCGACGATCTACAGCTCCGCCACCCAGTACAAGGTCGTGCTCGAGGTGCAGCCCGCCTTCCAGTCCGATCCGACGTCGCTGGCGCGCCTCTATATCCCCGGTCCCAACGGGGTGCAGGTGCCCCTCAGTACCGTGGCCCGCTTCACCAACAAGGTGGCGCCGCTCACGGTCAACCATCAGGGCCAGTTCCCGGCGGTAACCATTTCGTTCAACCTGGCCCCCGGCATCGCGCTCGGCCAGGCCGTCGAGAAGATCCAGGCGCTGCAGGCCGAGCTGCACACGCCGATCACGCTCGACGGATCGTTCCAGGGTACGGCCCAGGCGTTCCAGTCGTCTCTATCCTCGACGCCGCTGCTGATCGCGGCGGCCATCATTGGCGACAACCTAAACTACTGGATCGGCCGCAAGGCCGGGACCTGGATGGTGACGCAGAAGTGGTTCAAACGGGACTACCTTTCCAAGACCGAGGCCTTCTTTGTCAAGCATGGTGGCAAGGCCATCATCCTCGCCCGCTTTGTGCCCATCGTGCGCACCTTCGCCCCCTTCACCGCAGGCTTCGGCCAGATGCAGTACTCCCGCTTCCTCAGCTACAGCCTCGGCGGCGGTTTCATCTGGGTGCTCAGCTTCACCCTGGCCGGCTACTTCCTGGGCAGCATCCCCTTCATCAAGAATAACCTGAAGCTCGTCTTCGTGCTCATCATCTTCGTCTCCGTCCTGCCCATCGTGATTGAAGTCCTCAAGCACAAGCTGGCGGCGAAGAAGGAGCCGAAGGAATGATGAGTGTCGAACTTGAAACTTTGAAGGATTTGGTGAGCCGGTTGGAAGCGGCTGGTATAGAATATATGCTTACAGGTTCAATGGCTTTGAACTGTTACGCCCAACCAAGGATGACGAGAGATCTCGATTTGGTTGTAGCATTTGTGCTGCGTGATGCCGTGCGCATCGAAGAAGTTTTGGGGCCTGAATATTATGTGTCTGTCGAAGCCGCAAAAGAAGCGGTTTTGAATCAATCAAGCTTCAATGCGATCCATCAAACTCAGCTAGTAAAAGCGGATTTCATGATTCGGAAACGCGAAGAATATCGGCTGGTTGAGTTTGAGCGACGTGCCCGCCTCAAGGTAGCCGAGTTTGAGGCCTGGGTGGTGAGCAAGGAGGACTTGATTTTATCCAAGCTTGAATGGGCCAGAGAATCTCATTCACAGCGGCAACTTGCTGACGTTGAAAACTTGCTGGCAACAGGTTGTGATATGGAGTATGTAAAACTATGGTCAGCAAAGTTGAACCTGACAGATATGCTGATACGGGTTTCTCCGTGAAAGATACATCGCCTGCCATCAATGCGATGATCTTTAAGCGCATCATGGCGCTGACGGATTCAGAGCGGTTTCTGATGGGAATGTCGATGCTCGAAACTTCTCGTACTCTGGTTTGGAACAGTCTGCCTGCGACATTGGACCTGCCATCCCGGCGGCGGCTTTTTTACCAGCGCTTTTATGGCCAGCCATTGCCGGATGAAGTTGCCACTTGGGCTCCCTAACCCCCCTTCACTCCCGCTCCACGCGCACGGCTTCCACCTCGATCACCTTCACGTCGTGAGGGGGATTTTCACGATGTGCTTGATCATTCAGCGGAGATGAGCGATAAGTGCTGCCAGTGAGTCTGCGGCGAACGGCATAATAAAGTGCTGCGCAGGCAGACACACCCAGGCCCACTGCCACTATGGCGAGGCCCACAAAGACAAATAAGGCAATGAGCCCAAGGGCTACAACCGCCATGAAGATCAGCGGCAACACGGCCGGAAGTCCGCGCTTGCCCTGAAACTGGAAATGGATGCCTCTTGGGTTCATGCAGTGATACAAACGTAAGATACCTCAATTAACAAACGCAGAGTTTTCCGTCCTGGACGCCTGTCACCTACAAACAAAGGTGACGCCCGGCGGAGTTTCTGTGTAACCTCCTTTTATGGAATCGAAAATTCTGAAACTGCTCGGGCAGGCCGACTACGCGCCTTCGAACGTCCCCGAGCTGATTGACCTCCTCCGCCTGAAGCCCGGCCAACAACAAGAGCTGCAGGGTGTGCTGGAGGGCCTCGTCAAGCAAGGCCTCATCATCCGCACCAAGGGCAACCGCTACATCGAATCCCGCGATGCCGACCTCGTGCCCGGCATCATCCAGATCACCCGTGGCGGTCGCGGCTTTGTCCAGCCGGACGAATCCGGCATCGGCGAAATCAGCATCGCTGAAAGCGCCACCTCCACCGCCCTGCATGGCGACCGCGTGCTGGTGCGCCGCGACAACAAACCTACGGGCCTGCGCAAAGGCGTGCCGGAGAGCAATGCCGGCGCCGTGGTGCGCGTCCTGGAGCGCAAGCGCACCCAGTTTGTGGGCACGCTGCAGCGCAGCAAGCAGTTCCTTTACGTCATCCCGGATGATCCGCGCATCCCGCATAATATCTACGTGCCGGAGCCGCGCGATGTGGGCCGCCAGGTGAACATGGGCGACAAGGTGGTGGTGGAAATCACCGCCTGGGAAAACCGCCAGACACCGCCCGAAGGCGAAGTGATCGAAGTCCTGGGCGCACCCGATGCCGAAGGCGTGGACATGCTGTCCGTGCTGCGCCATTACGCCCTGCCGCTGCACTTCCCCAAGGAAGTCCTGGCCGAGGCCAACACCATCGCCAAATCCCGTCCGGACAACCAGCCGAGCGCGGAAGAAAGCGCCGAGCGTGTGGACTGCCGCGGCCACAACGTCATCACCATTGACCCGGACGATGCGCGTGACTTTGACGATGCCATCTGCATCCAGCCTGCGGGCGGCGGCAAGTGGAAGGTGTGGGTGCACATCGCCGATGTGTCCCACTACGTCCGCCCCGGCAGCCCGCTGGATGTGGAGGCGAAGAAGCGCGGCAACTCGACCTACCTCGTGGACCGCGTGATCCCCATGCTGCCCGAGAAGCTCAGCAATGGGCTCTGTTCTCTGAACCCCGAGGTAGAGCGCCTGTGCATGGTCTGCGACATGCTGGTCACCGCCAAGGGCGAGGTGCATGCCTACCAGTTCTACCCGGCCGTGATGTTCAGCCATGCGCGCTTCACGTACACCGAAGTGGCGGCCATCCTGGCCAACACGCGCGGCCCCGAGGCCAGCAAGCGCAAGGACCGCGTGAAGGACTTGCTCAACCTGCATGACGTGTACCGCGCGCTGCTCATCGCGCGCCAGGCGCGCGGCGCGGTGGACTTCGAGACCACCGAAACACAGATCGTCTGCGACGAAAACGGCCGCATCGAGAAGATCGTGCCGCGCACCCGTAACGGTGCGCACAAGCTCATCGAGGAGGCCATGCTGGCCGCCAACGTGTGCAGCGCTGACTTTATCGCCCAGGGCGGACAGCCCGGCCTGTTCCGGGTGCACGAAGGCCCCACGCCCGAGAAGCAGGAGATCCTGCGTAACTACCTCAAGGCCATGGCTGTGGGCATGACGATCGGCGAC
>DMMK01000653.1 GCA_003453085.1 Verrucomicrobiales bacterium | reverse complement strand
CTTGTGAAATTTTTCACAAGCGCATTCACCGAGATTTTATGGGTAATTTCTTTCCGCGTTGGACCAATTGGCTGCCTTTAAAGCTGGCCGTCGGGGTCGCATTCATCGCTTTTGGGGTGAGTGTGGGCGTCGCTTATTATTTCACCCCCAAGTACACACGGGTGGGGTATGAGCCGACTCAGCCTGTACCATTCTCCCACAAGATTCACGCAGGCCAGCTTGGCCTGGACTGTCGTTACTGCCATTCCTTCGTGGAGAATTCCAGTCACGCGAACGTGCCGACCAACCAGACCTGCTTCAATTGCCACGGCCCAGGCAAAGGCAATATTAAATCCGCCAGTCCGAAGCTGGAGTTGGTCGTCAAGGCCCAGGAAACCAAGCAGCCCATCCCGTGGGTGAAGGTGCACAAGGCCCCTGACTACGTTTATTTCAATCACAGCGCTCACTTGAATCGCGGCATCTCCTGCCAGTCCTGCCACGGCAAGGTCAATGAGATGGAGGTCGTGAAGCATGCAGAGCCTCAGTCCATGGGCTGGTGTCTCGACTGTCACCGTAATCCAGAGCAGAAGCTGCGTCCGCTGGATCAGATCACCAATCTGAATTACAAGCCTGAGCAACTCGACCGTGCTGCCTTCTACCAGAGCCTCATCGCCAAAGGTGTGAAGACGGGCGAGATCGCTGAAACCATCCAGGAAGGCGGCAAAGCTGCCTCGATTGAAGAGCTCGTCTCTCTGGCCTCCGTCACTTTCGGCAAGCAGGTGACCCAGCTCGAAGTGGGCAGCCAGCTCAAGAAGCACTGGCAAGTGCAACCACCTGAAAACTGCACATCCTGCCACCGCTAACCCTGCGCCCCCTTTTTATCGCCCCTCATGAAACGCATCTGGAATCACCCCGAAGAGCCTCAGACCGGCAAGCGCTACTGGCGCAGCACTGGCGAACTGGAGCAGCGCTCGGAGTTTCTGAACAAACTCGGTGTCGAGTTCCCCGCCGGTGACACCCTGAACGAGGAAGAGCGCGAGACCTCTCGCCGTGATTTCCTCAAGCTCATGGGTGCTTCCACAGCGATGATGGGCCTGGCCTCCTGCCGCCGTCCGCTGACGAACATCCTTCCTTACACGGACCACGTGGAGTGGGTTGTTCCTGGCAAACCTCTTCTTTACGCGACGGTCAAGCCAACCGCGACGGGCGCCATCCCCATGGTGGCCATCACTCATGAAGGCCGCCCGACGCACCTTCAGGGCAATCCTCTTCACCCCCTCGGTGGTGGTTTGGACAGCTTCGCCCAGGCTTCCATCCTGGATGTGTATGATCCAGAGCGCTCCCAGGCCCCTCTTGCCGCTGGCAAAAAGACCTCTTGGGATTCTGCCAATAAGATTCTGACAGCGGCTATCGAAGCCTCCAAGAAAACCGCAGGTGCCGATCTGGCCCTCGTTGTCGGCAGCACCACCTCACCGACCACCCATCGCCTCCTGGGCGAAATCAAGGCCGCCCTGCCTCAGGTCAAACTCATCGGTTACGAGGCCCTCGGCACCGAAGCTCAGGCTCAGTCCAACAAAGACGTGCTGGGTGCAGGTGTGAAGACCTTTGTGCGCTTCAGTAAGGCACTACGCATCCTTTCGCTTGATTGCGATTTCCTAGGCCTCGATCCTGTCGCTGGTGAGCCGATCAAGCAGTTCACCAAGCAGCGTTCCAAAGACGCTCCTGGCGGTGACATGAACCGTCTCTACACGCTGGAAAACCGTTACACCGTCACCGGTGGTATGGCCGACCATCGCAAGCCTCTGGCTGCCAGCCTCATCCCCGTCGCCGCAGCGGTCATCGCTTCGGAATTGGGTGAAGCCTCCGCCAAAGCTCTGGCAGACACCGCTTCCGATGAGCTCAAGAAATGGCTGGCTCCGGCCATCGCAGACTTGCTGGATAACAAAGGCAAGTCCGTTGTCCTCGCAGGTTCCCGTTACGGCGCTGAAGTTCACGCCCTCGTCGCTGCCATCAACAACGCCCTCGGTGCTTACGGTGAAACCGTTGGCCTGCTTCAGTCCACCGGCGAAGCTGAATTCGGCACCCTGACTGATCTCACCACGGCTCTGGCCGCTGGCACGGTGAAGACCGTGATCTCCCTCACGCCTTCCAACCTCTTGTTCGATGCCCCAGACGCCACAGCTCTGGCCACGACGATCAAGGACAAGGCTGTTCAGTTGATCCACCTCGGTCACTTGGCAGATCTCACGGCATCAAAAGCTGCCCTGCACATTCCCTCGGCTCATTATCTGGAATCTTGGAGTGACGTCCGCGCTGCGGATGGCACTTATTCCATCGTTCAGCCGCTAATCCTCCCTCTTTACGACGGCGTTAGCGAAACCGAATTGCTACTCGCCATCCTGGGCCGTAAGAAGATCGGCCCTGCAGAAGCTGTGAAGGCTGAAGCGGGTGCTCCAGCGCCCGAAGATCCCGCCTATCAGGCCGTGCGTGACACTTTCGCCGCCGTAGTCGGCAGCCTGGATGAAGTGAAGTGGAACCTGACCCTGCGTGATGGTTTCCTCAAAGGCTCTTCCTATGTGAAAGCGACGGGCGTGGTCAACACCACCGCCATCGGTACTCTGGTGGCAGCCTCCAAGGCTGCCCCAGTTGCCCCGACGGCCGAGTCTCTCGAAGTCGTCCTCAC
>DMMK01000317.1 GCA_003453085.1 Verrucomicrobiales bacterium | reverse complement strand
TCACACATCGCCCGTTGACCTGTTGACCTCCCCTTGACCTCCCCCTCCCCCCTCGCTATCTCCTCGGCTCCATGATCACACCTGAAATTGTCGGCACATACACATCCGTCTGGGGCGAGGGCCCGCTTTGGGACAAGAACCGTCTGCTCTATGTGGACATCGAGACGCACAAGATCATCGCTTTCAATCCGGTGACCGGTGAAGAAAAGATCTGGGATGTGGGCCAGCGTGTCGGCACCGTGGTAGCGCGTGAGCAGGGCGGCCTCGTCTGGGCAGGCGACCAGGGCTTCTTTTTCCTGGATGAAGAGACGGGCATCAGCACACCGACTGCCGATCCCGAGCCTGAACTCGCCGACAACCGTTTCAACGATGGCAAATGCGATCCGCAGGGCCGTCTCTGGGCAGGCACGATCAACCTGAAGAAACGCCAGGAAGCCTCCCTTTACTGCCTGCACACGGACCTCACGGTGGAAAAAAAATTTGGCCCGGTGACGAACTCCAACGGCATCATCTGGAGCCGCGATGGTGCGACAATGTTTTACATTGATACGCCGAGCAAAAAGATCCGCGCTTTTGACTTCGATGGCAGCACCTCCGCCATCAGCAACGAGCGTGTCATCTGGGATACCAGTGCTGATGCCAGCAGCCCGGACGGCATGACGATTGACAGCGAGGACCGTCTTTGGATCGCCTTCTGCCACGGTGGCAAAGTCGTTTGCTTTGACCCGAAGACCCAGGCCGTCGTACAGCAGGTGGACTTCCCCTGTGTGGAAACCACTGCCTGTGCTTTTGGCGGACCCGAACTGCGGGATCTTTATGTCACGACCGGGGTGAAGGGAGACCTCAAAGAAGAAACGGCAGGCCGCCTTTTTGTCTGCCGTCCAGGTGCCCAGGGCGTGCCGAGCGTGGCCTTTGCCGGATAATCACACGCTCATGTCTTTCCGGCTCGAAATGCTCCAGGTGGCCCGCGTGGCCCCAAAGCTCCTGGGGGATTCCACAGAGCTCGTCGCGCGGTTCATTCGCTCCCGCTTTCACCCTGAAGGCGGCGTGATGGACCGCGATGGCAAGCCGGACCTCTATTACACGGTCTTTGGCCTGGAAGGCCTGCTGGCTCTCCAGGAAAAGCTGCCCAGCGAATTGACACGCTCCTGGTTAGGCAGGCATGGCGACGGCGAGGGGCATGACTTCGTGCATCTCTGCTGTCTGGCCCGCTGCTGGGCCACGATTGGCATGGACGGTTTGGCGGAAGCCGCGCGTACTTCCCTGGCTGCCCGCATTGAAAAGTACCGCACGCCTGATGGTGGCTATCACCAGGCCCCTAACCGAAAGAATGGCAGCGCCTACGGCTGTCTCATTGCCTGGGGAGCTTATCAGGATCTCGGCCTGCTGCCGCCCGATGCGATGAACATCGCCCTGTGCATGGACAGCCTGGAGACGCCCGACGGCGCGTGGTCCAACGAGCCCGGCATCCGCCTCGGCTCCACCACGGCCACCTCGGCCATGCTTTCCCTTTACCGTCACCTGCAAATGCCCGCACCTCCGGCCAGTGTGGAGTGGCTCGTCCGGCAATGCCTCCCTGGAGGCGGTTTCCTGGCCATCCCCGGGGCTCCGATTCCCGATCTCCTCTCCACCGCCGTGGCCCTGCATGCGCTGTCCGGCAATGACGCCGCCATCGAACGTGTCCGCGAACCCTGCCTGGATTTTGTGGACAGTCTCTGGAGCGCCGAGGGCGGCTTCCATGGCAACTGGACCGACGACACTCTGGACCCCGAGTACACCTACTACGGCCTGCTCGCCCTCGGGCATCTGGCGTTGTAGCCGCCCCCCGAAATCCGTAGCGCTACATTCGCTCTGCTGGTGTGTAGCCTTTAGGCGATTCTGGGAAGAATCGAGGCATCTGAGGTCGGCTAAAGCCTAGACACCAGCAGAGCTTGAGAGGCATTGTCTTGCCCTGTTTAAAACAATCCTGCTTGCTCAACAGCCAACAGCAGCGGAAGAAACATCTCCTTCCGCTGCCGTCGGGCAAAGTCACTTCGCGAAAGCCTTGTCCTTCTCATTGCCACCGCTGATGAGGTAGGCAATGAGGTCCAGCAATTCGTCCTGGTTCAGGGCATTGATGAGGCCTGGAGGCATCATGGACACCTTGCGGGTTTCCTTGCGGGCGATCTCGCTCTCATTGATGGCCGTCTGGTCATTCGGAGCGAAGGGATTGGCCATCACAAAGACTTTGCCGTTCTCTTCCACCACGATGCGGCCCAGGATGGTGCTGCCGTCTTTTTTGGTGATCTGGTGGCTGTCATACTGGTCGGAGATGACCTTGCTCGGGTCCACGATGTTTTCCATCAGGTCGCGCATGGTGTAGCGGTTGCCGCTGCCGGTGAGGTCCGGGCCGATGCTGCCGCCGTCGCCATTGAAACGGTGGCAAGTGGCGCACATGACGCTGCGGTACATGGCCTCGCCATTTTTGAAGTCGCGGCCTTTGAGCCCACCGCTGGTGAGGGCCACCACTTCATCCACGCTCCAGGCGCGGCCCGGGCCTTTGGGAGCCACGTAGTTTGGGATGTCCGCGCCTTCCACCTTGCTGCTGATGGCATCCATCTCGGCACGCTCGGATTCCGGCACAAAGGTGGCCAGGGAATCTTTGCGGATGTTTTCAATGAAGCCCTTGAAGCTATTGCCGCCCTTCCAGGCACGGGCGCGGGGGAACCAGGAGAAGAAGGTCTTGCGCAGCTCCGGCGTCCAGCCGGCCGTGGCATTGCGCAGCGAGAACATGTAGGCGATCTGCTGGGCATTCGGGCGGCTGCCGGCAGCGGCACGCGCCGCATTGGCATAACCATCATTGCGGCTCAGCACCGCATCCGTGGCCACAGCCTGGAAGTCATCCTTGGCCTGCGCCATCAGGGCGAGCGTCTTCGCCGGGGCCTGGGTGGAGTCCAGTACGATGAGGATCTGGGCCAGTTCGCGGTTGATGCTGTCATCTGCGCTTGGGAAAAGCGGCTCCAGTTTTTCCACGATGCCTTCGCACACTTCAGGGGAGGGTTTGCCGAGGCGGATGAGGATGAGCTGAAGAGCACGCAACGCACCCAGGTGCTGGTTCAGGCTCAGTTCGGCCCCTTCCAGGCGGCTCAAAGTCTCAAGCATCTTGAGCTGCAATTCCACCTTGTCGGGTGAGACATCGCCAATCGGGGCCGATGAAGATCCGGCGGCGGGCTTGGTCGCGGGGGCCTCGGTCTTGCTGCCATTCACACGAGCCAGGGCGATGAGGCCCTCAATGATGGCCATGGGCTGGGTTTCATTCAGCGCCTTTTCCTTCCACAGATCCTGAGGCAATCTCTCGATGGCCACGCGGGCCGCGTAGCGCACATGGCGGTCGCTGTGGCTGAGGTAGGGCCAGGCGGCGGTGAGGATCTT
>DMMK01000361.1 GCA_003453085.1 Verrucomicrobiales bacterium | reverse complement strand
CCACCACGGAAAATGAAGTTGTCGCCAACAATATGATAATCGGCGGGAGGCTTGAACTCAAAAATCTCCTTGGGGGTTAGCCATTCAATCATCATTTTCTTCGTCGTCGCCGCGCCTCCATTCTTTCCATTTCCAGTCTCCCTATGGCTACTTGGAAGCATGGAATTTCTTCCTGAAAACGTGGGGTCATCTGTCAGAACCTCATACGGCCCCGCTTGCTTTTCTTTCGTTGCTTCGCTCACGGGCACACCTCCAGAATTTTTGGATTTGCCCGCAGACTGGCGGCGTTGGCTTTGGCGAATACATCCCCCAGGTCTTTGATGGGCAAGCCACTTTGATCCTGGAGACCCGCCAGGGAAAAGCCATCCACGATGGCACCGCCATCCCGCAAGCTTTGAGCCCAACAGTGTGCCGCCTTTTGCCCAGGCTCATCCATCTGGGGAATAATGCGCACATGTTTTCCAGCCAGTCGTTGAACCACTTCTGGCAATAATTTTACCGCCGCACCCAGACAACACAGCGCAACTACATCGGCGGACCGACCTTCGCTATCAATGATGGCATGCGCAGCCAAGAAATCGCCCACACCCTCGACAAGCAGGACATTCGGGAAAGTCTCCGCTTCCAAAAGGCCCAGAGGCCAAGTCTTGTCCCCAAAGCAATGGGCTTTTCGTTCTGGTATCGGACCGTAACTTGGCCACATCGTGCCATCCAGGCATCGCAATTCGGCGCATCGTTTTACAGCATCAGTCATGCACCAGAAAGCCCGCCCCCACTGCTGGCCGAAATACAGAAAGCCACGCTCATCTGCCAAACGGACGGCAGACAATGGCAGCACTCGCAACTCGGCAAGGGCTTCAAGTTCCACTGGCGTGCCGCGTCTCATCCTGGGCCATGGTTTGGTTTTGCGTGCAGCTTTGTGTTTGAGAATGGCAGGCGACTGTTCCCGCTTATCTCCCAGGCTCTCACGCATCCAACTCACCGCGCCTGCTGTATCGCAGTCGAGCGCGTGCTTGATGAAGTCAATCACGTCAAAGGTTTCGCCCGTAGCGTGGTCCTTCGCCCGTGTGCCTTCCGCATACACGGAAAAACTCGCGTGCCTTTCATCTGGCCGGAATGGCGACTTGCAGCACTTCCTTGGCTCGCCTGGCAGATTCAAAAGCCTCCAGGCGTCCTCAATTCGCATCTGCGCTTTCAGCTCAGTAATCGAGCTGGCTGTTCCAACTTCACTCATCGCCCACCTCCTTTCCTGTTCCCGCATTGGCCCGCAGAAAAGCGGTCAGCTTCTCTTTATCTATCAACACCGCGCCGCGAACACGGCCAGGAAGCCGCACTGAGATAAATGCGCCCGCAGCCTTAGCCGCTGAGACGAGGCCCGAACGACTCAGCCCCGTGAACCTGCACCGCCCCTTCACCGATGGCAGGCGGAGAAACTCTGCCTCATGGATCGGAGCGGGTTCAAAACGCTGCTCCATACCATGAGGCATATTCCCCGCTAAATAAGGGCGGCTCGTCCTGATCTCCGGCACTCCTCCCATGGCTGCCGTGGATAGTTGATGATGTGTATTTTTGTTCATGTCCGTGATCTCGCAAGAGATTGTGGACACTCATTTATACCCCTGGATGACTTTTGACACCTCGTGAGCTTTCGAGTTTTATGCGTGAAATCATCACGATTTCACGCACACTTTTCCCACCACGGTGATTCATCATCTCCCACAATTTTGCGAAAGCAGGCGCTCGCGATTGAGCGCTTGTTGCCAGGTAGCGTAAGGGCTTTCGATTTGGCTCCCATCTCAGTTTCCAGTGATTTGGCATCTTGAATAGCTACTTCAAGTCTAGCCTGATCCTCCGCGCACCATCCGCCCCTTTTGAGGTCACGCTGGAGGCGAGCAGCTTCATCCTTGGCTGCACGCCAAGCATTGTGAGCTGCTTGTTTCTTTTGCAACTCAATCAAAGCATTCAGAGCTGCTTTGGCCTCTGTCTCCCATTTGGATCCACGCTGTTTGCTTGCAGGTCGTTCGGGTAAATCGGCTTCTGGCAAAAATGAATAGCGCCCTCTGTCTCCGTTCAATTGAGGCCGCAAACTCTTGATGAGTTCTAAAAAAGCTTCTGCGAGCTCACTATCCCTTGTATCACGCCAGTTGATTTTAAGCGCCAGCACTTCTCCGCCCTCACTATCAAATGCCCTAAAATGTGCCGTTTGCTTCGTCCGTTTGTTAATTACCTTTTGATCCTGCGTCGTTGCTAAAAGCGCTTTATCGTACCTGATGACATCTTGATGCCCGATGGTTTTGTCGTGCTCCTCTTTCGCTATGATGACCCGATAATCAATCTCTGCTGTTTGAGTGGCTTCATCGGTTCTTGCAAGCCGTACTTTTTCGCGCTCAACCTGCCCCATCACCCAAGGATCGAAAACAGGCCCCGCATCAGTAAGCATAGGCCCCATGAATTGATGGTGCTCATTGCAACTCATCGCAAAGGATACCGCCCACTTGCGTTCATTGAGCGGAATCTGAGTATAGGGCAGGTCCTTCACCAGAAACTTGCCCAGGCTCTTAATGACGGCTTCAGCATAGCCTCCTATTCTGCTATGCAGCGCAACGATGCATCTTCTCTCCTCAAACTCGAGCGGATGCATTGCACAGCCTCCAAGCCTTGGTGAGCTTCCCTCACGGACCGAAAATGCTCGCTCAGACGGCATCTCTTGCTCAATCGTAACGTGGATCACCGCCAAGCTCAGCAGCTTCACCGATTGGCGTGCATACTCGTAATAAACAGGGAGCAGCCTCTCAGCCCTCTCCCATTGCTTTCGAAAAGGCATCTGATCCTTGCTCGTGAGCTTGTTCCATAATTCAGGTCTCCACTGGCTTGCACCGTGAAAGCATCCACCCTCCGGCCCGAAAGTGCGGAAGCATTCTGCGAAATCCAGCGGCGATAGTTGCGCGGTATTTTGCCGATGCTCAATGATGTCCGAAGCTTTCTGCCGAGCCACCTCCAACCTAAAGTTTATATCTCTTTTCTCCTCGCCATTTTCCCACGCCCCAAGAGCGTACTGAACATCCTGGAAATGGTCGCCCCCCAGAGTGCCACATTTGCGGCCAAACTCATCACGCAACGCATCCTTCTCGGCCTTCGTCATCGTGCATGCGATACGTGCAATCCTAACTCGATCAGCCGATAAAGAGGAATCTTGCCAAGCTGGCACTTCCAGCATTTCCATAGGCCATATGATGGACGGCTTCCCCCTGGCGATGCGTCTCTGATT
>DMMK01000533.1 GCA_003453085.1 Verrucomicrobiales bacterium | reverse complement strand
GCACAATGCCGCCAGCGACCAGCCCTGCTGGCCGCAGAATCTGCATGATTGCAAAACGGCCGTGCGCTGGATGCGGGCGAATGCAGGCAGGCTGCATCTGGATGTGGATCACATCGGTGTCATTGGAGGTTCCGCGGGCGGTCACCTCGCCAGCATGGTCGGCGTAACGCAGCCCTCCGACGGGCTGGACCCCACCGGACCGTATGGCGACCAAAGCTGCCGTGTGAACTGCGTGGTGGACATGTATGGGCCTGTGGATGTGCTGGCTTGGAAGGATATCTCAGCCCTACGAGGTAGCCGGGCAGCCAAGCCCGAACTCTACAAGCAATTTTCCGTGCCGACCTATCTAGATAAAAACGATCCTCCTTTTCTCATTCTCCATGGCACGGCGGATACCACGGTGGACGTGAGCCAGTCGGAGAAGTTTGCCCAAGTGCTGGCCTCCCATGGCATCGAGCATCATTTGGAAATCATTCCTGAAGCTCCGCACACCTTTCATCTTCAGCCCAAGCAGAAGGATCTTCGCCCCCTGGTGCTGGCCTTTTTTGACAAGCATCTCAAGCCGCAGGTGAAGTGACCGCTTGCAGCTGGAGCGGTCCGCGCTCAGATGCACAGGCATGTCTGACATCGCCGACCGTCTCCAGGAAATCCGTCATCGCCTGACTCAAGCCGCCGCACGCTCTGGCCGCAAGCCGGAGAGCGTGGACCTGCTGGCGGTATCGAAGACTTACCCGGTGGAGATCATCCATGAAGCAGTGGATGCCGGGCAGATCCTCTTTGGTGAAAATCGTGTGCAGGAAGTCTTGCTGAAACAGCCACAGCTTCCAGGAAAGTTGCAGTGGCATCTCATCGGCCCTTTGCAGTCCAACAAGGTGCGCAAAGTGCTGCCTCTGGTGCAGATTATCCATGCGGTGGACTCGGTGGAAATTGCGAAGGACATCAACCGCATCGGTGGTGAAATGGGCTTGCACCCGAAGGTGCTCATTGAAATCAATTTAGCAGCAGAGTCTTCCAAACATGGGTTCACCCCCAAGGCGATCCTTGAACAACTGGAGGCTCTTTATGAACTGGACCGCCTCTACATTCAAGGCGTCATGTGCATCCCTCCCTTTGATCCGGTGGCGGAGAAGAGCCGGCGCTATTTTACCCAGCTCCGTGAGGTGCGCGATGAACTTGAAAAGGTCGGCGGTGCGCCTTTACCTGTTCTCTCCATGGGCATGAGCCATGACTTCGAAGTCGCCATTGAAGAGGGGGCCACCATCGTACGGGTGGGCAGTGCCATCTTTGGCTCGAGGAAGACGGCGAAGTAAGAAGCCCGTTACTCCTTCGGACCCAGGATGGCCTCGGTCATGCGCAGGGCTTCCACATTGGCTTTGACCTGGTGTACGCGGACGATTCGGGCACCCAGCTCTCTCGAGTAAGAGGTCAGCGCCACGGTGGGCCAGTCGCGGTCATTCACATCGTCACTTTCCAGCAGGCGGCTGATGAGGGTCTTGCGTGACACCCCCACTAGGACAGGCCGGCCCTGCACAGCCAGGGACGGTAGCGCCTGCATGAGGGAGATGTTGTGCTCCAGTGTTTTGGCAAAGCCGAAGCCAGGGTCCAGCACAATGCGTTCTGGGGCGATGCCTTGCTCCGCGAGAATGTGCAGGCGCTCTTCGAAATAGGTCTGTACCTCCGCCACCACATCCTCATACACAGCCTGCTGCTGCATGGTGCGTGGGGTGCCTAGCATGTGCATCACCACCAGCCCCGCTTCGGTTTCAGCCGCCACGCGGCACATCATGGGGTCTCCCCGCAGGCCGGTGACGTCATTGATGATGTCGGCCCCGGCTTCCAGGGCCGCGCGGGCCACATTGGCCTTCATGGTATCAATGGAGATGAGCGTTTTTGTTTCCGAGCGCACGGCACGGATTACGGGCAGTACGCGCTTCAGTTCCTCCGCTTCATCCACCGGGTCTGCGCCAGGGCGGGTGGACTCGCCTCCGATGTCGAGGATGTCTGCACCTTCAGCGACCAGGGTCAATGCGTGTTCCACGGCACGGCCTGTGTCCAGGTAGCGGCCACCATCGGAAAAGGAATCGGGGGTGACATTGACGATGCCCATGACCATGCCGCGATGGGTGAGGTCGTGATCCTGCCCTTGGATGCGCCAGTGGAAATTCATGCGCTCAGTTCAGTCGAGATGGCTGCGAATCACAACACAGTTTTCAGCAGGATGGCCAGATTTGCCGAGGCGGCCTGGCCCACGCTCACCACTTCCGCATGGTGCAGCGTCTGCGCTTTCAGCCCGGCGGCCCAGTTGGTCAGCATGGAGATGCCGGCCACCTGCATGCCCAGGGCACGGGCTTGGATGGCCTCCGGCACGGTGGACATGCCCACCGCATCGGCCCCCAGGCTGCGCATCATGCGGATCTCTGCCGGGGTCTCATATTGAGGTCCCAGAGTGGCCGCATACACTCCCTGGTGCAGCGGCAGACGGAGCTGGGCCGCCGCCTGGAGAAACTGAGCGCGCCACGCGGCGGAGTACACCTCGCTCATGTCATGAAAATGCGGTCCGCCCAGCAGGGGCGTGGTGCCTAGGAGGTTCAGGTGATCCGTGAGGAGCATGAGATCCCCCACCGCCATGGATTCCTTGATGGCACCTGCCGCATTGGTCAGGACGATGCGCCTAACACCAAGCGTGTGCATGAAACGGATGCCTGCCGTCACTTCATGTGCGGATAGTCCCTCATACAAATGACGCCGCCCTTGGGCGATGAGCACCGGTTTGCCATTCACGCAGCTGAGGACAAACCGCCCCGCATGACCCGGAACCGTGGAGGCGCTGAGGCCAGGAATGTCCGCGTAGGGAACTTCGGCCTCTATGCCCAGGCTATCAGCTACACTGCCCAGGCCTGAGCCGAGCACGATGGCGGTTTCAGGACAGGCTTGCTGAATGCGGGATACGGACATCCGGCACTGACGTTGAGGCGGCGGAAAGTTCAATCACCGGCTCGGGCAAAGTGAAGAGGCATTGGTCTCTCTGCCTGCCTATGCTTTGTTTGCATACCAGGCATGGATGAGGCCGGTCTGGAGGAAGAGGACCGGTTTCTCGAAGCCGCCGGTGGTGATGAAGGAACCTACCTCCTCCAAGGGCCGCAGGGCGACGTCCCGGCTATAGGCGGTGCGCACGGCCTCGGTGGTTTCTTCGGTCAGGTAGGTGGAGAGGGTGCTCCGCGTCCCGACATCCCTGAGGCCAGGG
>DMMK01000030.1 GCA_003453085.1 Verrucomicrobiales bacterium | reverse complement strand
AAGCTCTGGAGTACTTTGGCTCCGCCTGTTTCCAGCCTTGGCTAGAAATCCGTGTTTGGCGTGGCGAGGTCGAGTTCTTTGATCCAGGCGTTGCGGTAGCGGACGTCGTGGCCTTCGCATTGGAGCTTCAGGCCCTGGGGGGTATCGGTGATACCTTTGCCACCGTCGTTGCCGCCATCCACACCGGAGTTGGGGCCGCCCCAGACTTTTTGGATCTCGACATTGGTGTGTACTTTCTGGCCGTTGAAGTACATGGAGACTCGTGGTTTTTCGACCATGACGCCGTCTTTAAAACGGGCGGCGCGGAAGGTGATGTCGTAGGCGTTCCATTTGCCGAGGCCCGCGAATGCGTGGTAAGGCGAGTCGGTCTCATTGATCACGGCGCCCATGCCGTGCTTGGTGCGATCGCCTTCCTGGATCTGGATTTCGTAGCGGTTTTGCAGATAGACGCCGCTATTGCCACGGGCGTTCATGACGAGGAACTCGATGTGCAGACGGAAGTCTCGATAGGCCTTGTTAGTGACGATGTCCGCCGCGCCGTATTTGCCGCCATCGGCAGCGCGGTCGTCTGTCATGATGCAGGTGCCGCCATTGACGGGATCTTCGACGACCTTCCATTTGATGGGCAGGGCGGAGGCAAAACGGGGACCTTTCCAGTAGGTCCATTTGCTGTCCAGAGTTTCGCGGGTGCCGTCGAGGATGACCTCGGCCCCTTCGACGGGTTTGGCCCCGAGGCCGATGGGCTTGTCTTCAGCGTGGAGGGCTGTGACGAGGAGGAGGCAGGCGGAAAAGGTGCTTTTGAGCATGGTTGTTTTTTAAACGCTGCCCGAGGCCCGTGTCTGGCAGGATTGCAAAGAACTTTGGCGGATCAGGCCGGGGTGAGGAGGCAGGAGACGGGGCGGTGATCGCTGAGAGACTGATTGTTAGGCAGGAGGGCGCCGAGACGGTCATAGATCTCATGCTCCACGTAGCCGGCACCGGGTTTCACCTGAAAGGGGAACTGGTTGCGAACGAGCGACTGGGTGAAGAGGATGTGATCCAGCAGGATGTGGGGATCGCGATTGGGGTCCAGGCGGTCCTTGAAGTAGGCGCTCCAGCGGAGGTCGTTGGGGAAATCAAACAGGGCGTGATTGAGGAACTTCTCGGCCTGGAAGACATCGCCCTGCAGGTTGTTCAGCAAATCGAAGAAGAGGAACTGGCGCTCGAAGAGCTCCTTCCCTGGGCCATCATTGAGATCCCCCATGAGCATGATGGCGGGGTGAGGCTCCTGGGCGAACCGCTGATCGATGTAATAGCGGACGTTTTGGGCCTCGGTGGCGAGCTTCATGCGATTTTCCAAGGTCTCCTCAATGTAGGCGCGGCGCTTGTCTTCATCGGGGCTGTTGAAGTTGCCCACCTGGGTGATTTTGCTTTTGAAATGGCCGCCTATGATTTCCAGGCGGACGCCATCCAGATTGAGCAAAAGGACCTGGGGATGGCGGTAGTGGCTGTGATTGCTGGTGACGATTTTTCCCCAGCGGTAAACGGGCCATTTGTCACGGTGCTCCTCATCTGGGGAGGCGAGGCGGGTGTATTCCCGCCACACCTTGATGGGGAGCAAGGAAGCGTGGGGTGCGAGGGCCTCCTTGATCACAAACCAGATCCACTGGGTGCCCTGCTGGCCGTAGGGATCGCCAGGGGGACGTTTCACCGCGACGTAGCCTGGCAGGCCGGCCACAAAGCTGTCGATGGCATCGTCTCCCTGCGGTCCCTCGGTGATGCAGAGGACATCCGGATTCATCTCCAAGATGGCCTGATAGATGCCCTCAAGACGGGCGCGTTTGCCAACAGTAGCGTCCGGTTCTTCGAGAGCTTTTAGCAGCTTGCCGAGATGCTCGATGTTCCAGCCGATGACTTTGTAGGACTCACTCATAAAACAAAGGTGTGTTTTCTGACTGAGCCAATTATTAAACCAAACCGGAATTTTTCATGCAAACCTTTCTTTGCATTTCACTGAGCGACTTGGCGAATTATCCTTGGTTATCCTAAACTAAATCTCCCAATCCAAAGCCGATGTGGGAACGGCTGGCTCAAACACCCGAGGCAGGAGCTGGCTGAAAACGGCGGCGCGCCCAACGGACGAGTCCTACAGACGCCAAACCTACCAGAAGACCAAGGGCCACGGATGGCGGAATGTCCGAGGGCCAATGGGCGGCGACGTAGAGGCGGGAATAGGCCACCAGTGCGGCCAGGCCATACAGAAGGACGCCCCAACGGCGGTGGAAAAGCGCGACCACGGTGGCGAGGGCAAACATATTGACGGTGTGGCTGCTGGGGAAGGACTTGCCGCGTGTTTCCTTACGAGGCTTGCTGGGGTGTTGCTCTGGCGCTTTGAACAGCCGCAGGATATCCGTTCTACCCGGTGCGAGATCACGGACGACGAGGCCTTCCACGGCATCCCGCGGGCGGACGCGGCCGATGGTTTTCTTGAGTGTGTTCGAGACGATGCCATCGCCGATGCCGATGGCCAGGGCGATGCAGAGGAGCAGCCAGCGGCCCTGTTTCCCACCGCGCCAGAGAACGAGCATGGCCACGATGGCGAAGAGGGGAATCCAGGCATTGATGGCGGAAACGGCGGGCATCAGCCAATCCAGCACTGGATGGGTCCAGTCGAGATTGATGCGCTTGAGAAGCTGGAGATCCCAGGAGAGCATCAGGG
>DMMK01000354.1 GCA_003453085.1 Verrucomicrobiales bacterium | reverse complement strand
CAATTCTTGGGGGAGAGGGAATGCGCTTTTGGAAGCTCTGGATGAGAGATCGAACGAGGTGTGAATCGCCCCGAAATTCATCCTGCACCAGATGGGCTACATCCTTTTTTAACTGCTTAGCGCTTACAGCTTGGGTGGCGCTGGTTTGATGGGGGCCTGCTGGCCACTGACGACACCGTGGACTTTCGTCGGGCGTTTGTAGATGGTGTCGCCGCAGGCAATGAAGAGCTCGCTCAAATCCTTGCCGCCAAAACAGACATCGTGGGCAGGCTTCGGTGTCGGGATGATGAAGTTCACCCGGCCTGCCTGATCACAGACCTGAATGCCGAGTGAGGTGGCAACGTAGAGACGGCCTTCGGTGTCCACGCAGAGGCCGCCAACTTGCAGAGTTTCAAATGCGACATCTAGTTCCGCAAAGTTTTGGTAATGCTTGATCTTGGCATCTTTGGTAAATGTGCAGGCAACGATATGAGTTGATGGGCGGTTTGTGATATACAGTTGAGTCTGATCGGGTGAAAGGCATAGGTCTTGGGGATAACCATGCTTCCCAACTGTCGATGTCGTATTTGGAATGACTGTCATTTGGCGTGTCGATGGTAGCCAGGTCCCAACTAAAGGTGGATCATTCAATTCACTGGAACAAACAAATCTCCCGTCCCAGGCCAGGACAATATCACGAATCAGACCACCGTCTTGCGGTTGCGATCTGACTATTTCAGAACTTCGGGTCGTCACTAGAGATATTCCGTCAACGACAACCAAGTTTCCTTCCCTATCAAAGGCGGAATATGCAGGAACGTAGCCAGATAGAGGATCAGAAGATTGCCAGGAATCACTGCTCAAATGGCGGGTAAACGGAGTTGGGGAAATCCGCCAAACTTCTCTTCCTCCCTTGGTTTGCAGGACACCCCAAATCTCTCCATTGCTTGAAGCGGTCAGATTGTGAACGGCACCATCTGGTCGGGGAATAGATATCCAATCATCACCGACCACCTCATACCCCTTCCACTTTGACTCTCCCTTGGGGTTTGCTTTTACTTCGATGTCGGTTTGCCAGTCGCGCCAGAGCCAGCGGAGGACGTCGGGGAAGATCTGGCTGGCATGCTTTTGGTTATGCCCGCCTTCACCCCAGGCGTGATTGACGTCATAACCAGCCCAGGTGAGGCTGCGCTCCATCATCTGATTGGCCATCCACCAGTCGCCGCAGTAGAGGTTGTTGTCGCCAGTGCCGCTTTGCAGGTAGATGCGCAGGGGTTTGGGTTCGATTTTGCGGACGAGCACGGGGAGCTGATCCGCCCCATGGATGCCGACATAGGTGCCAACACCGGTGAAGACGCGGCGGAAGCGGTCGGGCCGATGCCAGGCGACCATGAAGGCACAGATGCCGCCGCTGCTGTTGCCTGAAATGGCAGCGTGATTGGGATCCTGGCTCAGAGAAATGGCATGCTTTTTTTCGATCGCCGGGAGGAATTCTTCGATGAGGAATTTCGAATACGTGGGCGTGATGCTGTCATACTCGTAGCTGCGGTTGAAGCGGGGCAGGGCATTGTCATTCGCGGCCGGGACGACGCCGGGTTTGATGAAGATGCCGACGAGGGAGGGGATGTCCTTTTTGGCAATGAGGTTATCAAACACCACGGGGGCCTGGTAGATGACACCGTCCTGAAAGACCATGAAGTGAGCAGGCTGGGTCTTATCAAAGCCCGCAGGCAAGTAGATCTGATATTCCCGTACGGTGCCTGGGAAGACGCTGCTTTCAGGGGCAGTGTAGCTGTCCTTGATCAGCGTGCCCTTGGCCACGTCGGCCTGCGGTTTTGAATCCGCCGTCAGGGGGAATTCGGGCTCGGCGGCCAGGAGGTGTAGGCTGAAAAAGAGAAGCAGCAGGGAGTGTTTCATAAACGAGGTGACCTTTAGAACTGAACGGTTACGGGACAAACTTTCTCCGGGTGTTTTAGCGGTGATGCCGTTTGGGCATGAACATGATGCTGGAATGGGATTATATTATCAATCGGGATGATGGATAAGCAGGGAATGAAACTTCTCACCGCCACTTTTCTCTTTGGAAGCCTATGGCTGGCTCTCATCACGGGGATGCACGGCAAGCTCAATTTGAAGTGGTTTGCGACTCGTGCCCCCGGGGTGTCCACCACTGAGAAATACAAGATCGGTTTCCTGCCCGTGACCTGTCACCTGACCTGCCCGGTGACGGATTTCATCAACAAAGAGACGACGGGCGATGGCATCTTTGAACCGGTGCGCTTTAACGGCTGGCCGGAGCTGAAGGAGGCCTACCTTTCCGGCTACACACCTGCGACTTTCATCCTGGCACCCATGGCCATCGCCCTTCGCGAGCAGGGTGTCCCGATCAAGATCGTGTATCTGGGGCATCGAGATGGCAGCGCGGTGATGGTACACAAAGATTCGAAGATCTACCGGATGGAGGATCTGCGTGGGAAGAAGGTGGCGGTGCCGAATCGTTACTCCAACCAGCGGCTGCTGATCTTCCGCGCTCTCAAGCAAGCGGGAATGACGGTGAAAGACATCGAACTGGTGGAGATGCCACCGCCAGACATGCCCGCCGCCTTGTATTCAAAAGCGGTGGATGCCATCTCTAGTGGCGAGCCCTTCATGGCCCAGACTGAACTGGACGGTTATGGGCGTGTGCTGTGGCTAACCAAGGATGTGTGGCCAAATTTCATTTCCTGTGTGCTAGCTGTGCATGAGGACATGATCAAAAACGACCGTGAATCCGTGCAGAAGCTGGTGGATGGCATCGCCAGCAGCGGCAAATGGCTGGATGAAAAGATGGATCACCGCATGGACGCGGCGCAGTTCGTTTCAAAAAATTACTACAACCAGCATCCGCGCCTGCTCACCTTTGTGCTGAGCAAACCACCAGACCGCGTGAAATACACCAACCTGGCCCTGCGGAAGGCTGATTTTGAAGAGATCGAAGAACTCGGCAAAGATGCAGGCATCGTGACGGGCAGCGCCCGCTTTGAAGACTACACCGATGTGTCTTTTGTCCCAGATGAGTCCCTCGTGAAGCCTTATGTCTTTGAGGGAGTTGGCAAGGAATGAGGCCCCGTGTCTAACGTTCTTTAATTTTTTACTGCATGAACAAGTCTCTCCGTGGCACACTGTTGCCGGTCTTCACTGCTTTCTTCTTTTTGGTGCTCTGGCATGTGCTGGTGAAGTTGTCTGGAAGCGATCTCTTCCCCACACCGCTGGATGTTGCCAAAGGCATCCAAGAGCTTTTCGAAAAAGGCCTCTTGCTCAAATACATTGTGGCCTCGCTCTTTCGGGTGAGCTGGGGTTTCATCTTGGCGGTGGTCGTGGGGGTGCCACTCGGTCTGGCCTTGGGTTGGTTTCGCCCGGCTTATGAGGCGCTGAATCCGATGATTCAAATCATGCGCCCCATCTCGCCCATCGCCTGGATTCCGGTGGCGATTCTTTGGTTCGGCATTGATGACACCGCGCCAGTCTTCCTCATCTTTTTGGCCAGTGTCTTCCCCATCACGGTCTCCTCCATGGCGGCAGTGCAGAACATGCAGCTCGTGTATCTGCGTGCGGCACAGAACTTTGGAGTGCAAGGGTCACAACTGTTTCGCCGGGTCATTCTTCCCGCTGCCCTGCCTCAGATTATCACCGGCATCCGCATTGCCCTGGGCATCGCTTGGCTGGTGGTGGTGGCAGCCGAGATGATCGCCGTGAATAGCGGTCTGGGCTATCTCATCATTGACGCACGCAATGCAGGGAAACGCTACGACCTCGTGGTCGCAGGCATGGTGATGATCGGCCTGATCGGGCTGGTGCTGGATCTGCTGGTTCGGCAGTTGGAGAAATTCGATGAAGTTCGCTGGGGTTATGGACAACGCTAAAACACTTATCAAAGTCCGGGATTGCTGGAAGTCTTTTCCAGGCAAATCAGGGGAGATGATCCACGTGCTGGAGCGCGTGAATCTGGATGTCCATGAGGGGGAGTTTTTGTGCATTGTCGGGCCTTCCGGCTGTGGCAAATCCACCCTGCTAAACATCATTGGCGGGTTTATCAAAGAGACCCAGGGGGAGGTGCGCGTGGATGGGGGGCCTGTGCTCGGGCCTGACCCCAAGCGCATTTTTGTCTTCCAGGAGAACGGCGTCTTCCCCTGGCTGACTGTCGAGGAAAATGTGGGCTTTGGCCTCATGTCCCGGCCTGCGGCTGAAAGAGATGAGCGAGTGCGGCATTACATCGGGATGGTGGGCCTGAAGGGGTTTGAGAAAGCCTATCCGCGTGAGCTTTCCGGTGGCATGCGCCAGCGGGTGGAAATCGCCCGTGCGCTGGCGGCGAATGCGGACGTGCTGTACATGGACGAGCCTTTCGGTGCGCTGGACTTCTTGACCCGTCTGAAAATGCGGGCGGACCTGATCCGCATCTGGCAGGCGGAAAAAAAGACCGTCCTGTTTGTCACGCATGACATCGAAGAAGCGGTGCAGCTAGCCGACCGTGTGGTGGTGATGAGTCGCCGCCCTGCGACGGTGGCGGAAACGGTGACCGTGGATCTGCCGCGTCCCCGTGACCTGGATGCGCCCGGGTATTTGGCCACTCGTGACCGGATTTTTGCCATCATGGGCATGGATGTGCATAGTGGTGGCGACTTATCGCATTAAAGCATCACGGTGATGCGTTAATGGAATCATAGTTGCATGACTTGCAGGCGTAAGTCTTATGCAATCCTTTCCCGAAACGCTTCACATGAATTCCCAATACGACGTTCTGATCATCGGTGGTGGCCCTGCTGGAGCCAGCGTAGCCACGATTTTGGCTGAGCATGGTCATCGTGCTTTGGTGATCGAGCGTGCTAAATTCCCCCGCTATCACGTGGGCGAGTCCTTGATCCCTTTTACCTTTGGGCCTTTGGAGCGGCTGGGCATGATCCCGAAAATGAAGAAGAGCCACTTCATGAAGAAGTACAGCGTCAGCTTCGTGCAGCCGGATGGCCGCCGCTCGCAGCCCTTTTATTTTCACACCCGTTATGACAAGGAGACCGTTGCGCAAACCTGGCAGGTGCTGCGTTCTGAGTTTGATGAAATGCTGCTGAACAACGCCCGCGACAAGGGAGCCCACGTGAGGGAAGAAACCACGGTGGTTCAGCTCCTGAAAAACGATAGCGGTCACGTCATCGGTGTGGAG
>DMMK01000588.1 GCA_003453085.1 Verrucomicrobiales bacterium | reverse complement strand
TCCCAAGGGTCCGTCTCTGCCCTAACAAAAGTGGCGACCATCACCGCAAGCAAACCCAACCCCCAGGCCGACCTGTGGATGTGTACCAGGGAAAGCGGTTTCATGGCCGGGCGTCATTCGTGCGGGTGCAGCCAGCGATGCATCAGCTTGGTCACGGCTGGCATCACAATCCAGGTGAGACACACCACCATGCAGCCGGAAATGATGAGGCTGGACAACGCCCGGGGCAGTGTGTGCAGATGCGGAGCCAGCAGGATGCCTAACACCAAGCTTGTCGGGTAAACACCCGCCCATGTGGCTAGGGCCATTTTCCAGCGCGGAGGGCGCGGGGCGTCTGGCTGGCGAAACCAAGCCTCCAGCCCGTGCAGTTCCCGAAACTCCGGTGCGCCATCCGTCAGATGGGCAATCTCCTTTTCCCAGTCCAAATACGCGGAAGAGGCATAAAAAGCATCCCGATCTTCCGCACTGGCAAAGGTGCGCAGGATGCCATACTCAGGATTCTTTGCCCCAGGGGCCGGATGCAGCATCTGCACACCGCGCGTGCCCGGCACTTCCAGCGACCGCTGGGCAAAACGGCTGAGCCTTTCTCCAAACTCCGCCTCACTTCCTGGACGGACACGACGGGTAATGGCGACATGGATGCTCATATTAAAAAGAGGAAAAAGCAGGCACGTGGAATCATAGCAGCCGACAAACTCACTGCCCAGCTCCATCATTCCACGCCCTGCCGGATGACATCAGTGTTTCAGCCCGCCGGTCACCATCTGTGGGACTTGGGCAGATTGGGGCGCCTTGTGCACCATGGTGTAAGCATACTCCACACCGACTCCGTAGGCACCGGCTTGGCCTTTGAGGAGGCCCATGAGATTGTTGTAATGCTCGCGGTTCTTCCAGTCGCGCTGCCACTCCAGCAGCGCTGGGATGGTGGTCACGCGGGTGGCCCCGGCCTGCACCATGCGACTCATGGCCGCCTCATGCGCAGCAGGGGAGGTGGCCCCGCAGCAGTCCTCTACGACGTAGATGTTATACCCGGCACCGATCATCTCGATGGTCGGCCAGGTCACGCAGACTTCCGTCCACAGACCGGTCATGAGGATGTTCTTTTTCCCGGTGGCCTCGATGGCCGCGCGGAAGCCCGCATCGTCCCAGGAATTCATGGAGGTCCTCTCCACGATGGGCTGGCCTGGAAACACATCCAGAAGCTGCGGCCAGATATAGCCGCTGAAGGATTCTGTCTCTACCGCGGTCAGAACTGTCGGAACATTGAACTCCTTGGCCACCTTCGCCAGGAGGGTCACATTGTTGATCAGGGTTGCCCGGTCAATGTTCGCGACCCCGAAGGTCATCTGCGGCTGATGGTCAATAAAAACGACGGCGGTGTCCTCAGCAGTGTAGAGTTGGTGATAATGGCTCATGGGAACTCAGTGGATCATTTGATTTATTTACCCGACAGGACAGCCATCCTGCGCCCAAACCAACATTCGCACAATTAGGCACAAAAAAGTGCCTGCCTGCTTGCAATCAGGGACAGGCCCGTGCTTTAAAACCCGCATGAAGGAAAACAGAGTCCAATGCCACGTGGAAGAGTTGCTCCGGATGATCGGGGGCCGCTGGAAAGTTGTCCTCATCCGCGAACTGGATCCCGGACCTAAGCGCCACGGGCAACTGATGCGCAGCCTCACGGGCATCACTCAAAAAATGCTCACCCAGCGCCTGCGCGAGCTAGAGAGTGACGGGCTGATCCAGCGCCGCGACTTCCAAGAAGGCCGCGTCAAGCTGGTGGAATATTCCCTCACCGACTGGGGCCGCACGGTCATGGGCATCGTCATGGACATCCATCATTGGACGGTCACACACCACCACCATTTCGCCACCCCGCAGGTGGCCGACAAATCCGTCTGATACAACCAGCCAGTTCCAGACGGAAGAACCCGCATCCTTTTTGACAAAGCGGCCCATCGGCCGTCGTTACCACGCGCCATGTTTCGTCTTTTCCTCAGCCTCCTCGCCCTGGTCATCACTGCCACGGCTCCTGCGGCCAGCCGCCCGAATGTCCTGTTCATCCTCTGCGATGACCTGCGGCCGGATGCCCTCGGCTGCTATGGCTCCAAGCACGTCAAGACGCCCAACATCGACCGTCTTGCCGCCGAAGGCGTGCTGTTTCAAAACGCCTTTTGCACCACCTCCCTCTGCTCCCCCAGCCGCGCCTCCATCCTCAGCGGTCTTTACGCCCACACCCACGGCGTGACCAATAACTTCACGGAGTATCCCTCCACGATGGGCAGCTTTCCCCAGGTGCTGCAAAAGGCCGGTTATGCCACCGCCTACATCGGTAAATATCACATGGGAGAGGACAATGATGAACCCCGCCCAGGTTACGACTGGTTCGTCACCCACAAAGGCCAGGGCAAATACTTCGATACCGAATTCAACTTCCACGGCCAGAAGCGCGAAGTCGTCAAAGGCTACTACACCACCGTCGTCACCGACCTGACGCTCGACTGGCTGAAGAAACAAAACGCCGACAAACCCTGGTGCATGTTTCTGGGCCACAAAGCCCCCCACAGTTTTTACACACCCGAGCCCAAATACGAACACACCTTTGATGACGTACGTGTGCCGCACCCCGCCACCGCATTCCAACTGGATGACAAGCCGAAGTGGATCAAGGAGCGCCTCTACACCTGGCACGGCATCTACGGCCCGCTCTTTGAATGGCGCAAAAAATTCCCGGACGACCGCCCCGAGGCCGTCAAAGACTTCGAAAACATGGTGCATGGCTACTGGGGCACCATCCTCAGCGTGGATGACAGCCTGGGCCGCCTGCGCGCCCATCTGGAAGAAACAGGCCAGCTCGACAACACCCTCATCGTCTTCATGGGCGACAACGGCCTCCTCGAAGGCGAACACGGCATGGTGGACAAACGCACCGCCCATGAAGCCAGCCTGCGCATCCCCATCATCGCCCGCTTCCCAAGCCTAACCAAAAACGCCCTAAAGATCACCCAGCAGGTCCTCACTGTGGACATGGCCCCCAGCGTGCTCGAACTTTGCGGCGCCCCCGCCCTGCCCAACATTCACGGCAAGTCCTGGACCAAGCTCGTGCGCGAAGGCGATGCCACCTGGCGCAAAAGCTGGTTCTACCATTACAACTACGAAAAGCAGTTCCCCTACACGCCCAACGTCAGGGCCATCCGCACCGACGAATGGAAGTACATCCACTACCCTCACGGCAATGGCAAAGCTGAGGTCGGCAATCTCTGCATCAGAGAAAAGGGCCTGGAGCTTGGCGAATTCCTCATCGCTCGCATCGCTGTGCGGCGTGGCGGTGATGATCTCGGCCCAGCGGGACGCGGCGCGGTCACGTTCGCCGGAGAACGGCGCCTCGCGCCAGCCCGCCCCGGCGTTCAGGTGGCGCGGGGGCCATGCGTCCCTTGACGGGGGGGGCGAGGGCCAGGTGCTGG
>DMMK01000034.1 GCA_003453085.1 Verrucomicrobiales bacterium | reverse complement strand
AACTCCCACAGCCCGGCCAGCCGTTTCCCCGGTGGCCGCCGTGCCAGCAGGATTTGCTCCCCGCGCCGGATCACGGCACAGACGACATCCACGGGCATGGCAGGAGACTCATTCATTTTTTCACTGACGGCAGCTAGCAGCCGCGCATAATCCAGGGATGCGCCCAGAGAAAGTCAAATTCATGCTCCTGGCGGCAGACATGCGCCGCGCCGTCCGCTTTTACACCACCGTCCTCGGTTTTCAGCAGATCTTTGTCAGTGATTTCTGGTCTGAGGTTTCCTGTGGCGATGCCATCCTCGCCCTCCATGGCGGCCATGACGGCAGCGTCAATCCCACCGGCCTCAGCCTTCAGTTTGAGGATGTTCTGGAGGTCGCCGTCGCCATCGAGCGCGCAGGCGGCCGCATTCTCGAAGTTCCCACTCAGCGGGAGGGAGAACCCATCCTCCTCGGCCGCTATCGCGATCCGGAAGGCAATGAGGGCTTCATCACCCAATACGTCGGTTGAGAAGCCCCCTCTGGCAGTCAGCCCCTCATTCTTTCGGCCTGTGCGGCACCAGCACGTCTGGGGCCTGATTGCGCTGGCGGATGCGTTTGGCCGCCTCCTTGGCAAAGATCTCCTGGGATCGCAGGGCCTTGGCGGCGTTCGCGGCAGGCGGTGCCCACGTACCGTCCGGCTTCAGCACCCGGCCACGGGAAGTGTCCGCAAAGTGGGTCTCCAGGATGTGCGTCAGCCGTTTCTTCGCCTCCTTGTCCTCCACCGGCACCAGCAGCTCCACGCGCTTGGAAAGATTGCGGTTCATGAAGTCCGCACTTGAGATGAAAATCACCGGACGCCCGCCCTGGCGGAAGTGGTAGATGCGCGCGTGTTCCAGGTAGCGGTCGATGATGCTCACTACTCGGATGTTTTCGCTCAGCCCCTTCACTCCCGGGCGCAGGCAGCAGATGCCGCGCACATTCAGCCGCACGGTCACGCCCGCTTGCGAGGCTTCATACAGCGCGGTGATCATCTTCCGGTCCTCCAGCGCATTCATCTTCAGCATGATCTCCGCCTCCTCCCCCTGGCGCGCACGTTCCGTCTCGCTGTGGATCATCGAAAGCAGCCTCTCCCGCAGCCCAAAGGGGGCCATCGAGATGCGCTCAAAGTGCACGAAGCGCGAGCGCCCCGTCACCGTGTTGAAAAAGGCGCTGGCATCGCTGCCGTAGTTCTGGCGACAGGTCAGGTAGCTGATGTCCGTGTACAGCTTGGAGGTCGCCTCATTGTAGTTGCCCGTGCCAAAGTGCATGTACCTCACCAGATGCCCCGCCTCCCGCCGCATCACCAGGCAGACCTTTGCGTGGGTTTTCAGCCCCCTCACGCCGTAGATGATCTGGGCACCTGCATTGAGCAGCTCTTCTGCACGCTCCAGGTTCCGGGCTTCATCAAACCGCGCCTTCAGTTCCACTAGCACCGTCACATGCTTGCCCGCTTGGGCCGCACGGATCAGCGCGCTGATGATCCGGCTGTTTTTGGCCGTGCGATACAGGATCTGCTTGATGGCAATCACGTCCGGATCCGCCGCCGCTTCCTCGATCATCTGCATCACCGGGTCAAACGACTCATACGGGTGGTGCAGCAGGATGTCCCCGCGCTTGATCGCGTCAAACATGCTCTCTCCAGGTTCGATCTGCGGCGAGGCCTGGCTGTCCCAGGGCTCCACCTTCAGGTCTTCAAAGCCCGACAGACCCGAGATCACAAAATACGCCCGCAGGTCCAGCTCACCCGGCACGGTGTAAACCTGCGCCGTTTTTGCCCCACAAAGGTCGCGGATGGATTTTACCAGATCGCGCGGCGCTCCGTCCTCAATCTCGATGCGGATCGCCGGGCTCTGCAGCCGTGCTTCCAGGATATCCTCCATCTCGCTCGCCAGGTCAAAGGAGCTCTCATCATCCACCGCAATGTCGGAGTTCCGACTGATGCGGAACCGCGCGCTGGCCGTCACTTTTTCAGACGGGAAATACAGGTGAAGAAAGACGGAAAGCAGGTCCTCCAGATTCAGGTAGGCATGCAGCCCGCTCTCCACCTCCGGCACCAGCACATGCCGGGGCAGGTTGGAAGGCAGCGTGAACAGCACCAGCCTCTGTGTCATCTTTCCTTCCGCCTCGGACTGCACCTTGCAAAGCAGCGCGATTTGCAGCGCCGGCACAGAAACACGCGGTTTGTCATCATCCAGGGCGATCGGAGAAAGCACCGGGAAGATGTGCTCGCTGAAGTAGGCTTCCAGGTGCGTGCGCTGCGCCGGCGTCAGCTCGCTCGGGTTCAGGCGGCGGATGCCCTTCTCTCGCAGCAGCGGCAGCAACTCATCATTCAGAATTTCATACTGCCGCTCCACAAAAGCCGTCGCCCGTTGCTGGATCTGTTCCCACTGCTGGGTGGGTGGCAGTCCCGAAGGATCCTTCACCCGCCGTCCCTGCTCGCGCAGAAACTGCAGCGCGCCGACGCGCACCATGAAGAACTCGTCCAGGTTCGAGGCCGTGATCGCCAAAAACTTCACCCGTTCAAGCACGGGCAGCTCGGCACGTGCCGCTTCGGCTAGCACCCGCTCATTGAAGGCCAGCCAGCTCAGTTCGCGGTTGAGAAAATGCTCTTCACTGATGGCCGCCGCTTTGCTTGGAGACTTCGTGTCAGGGCTTGGAGAGGAGGATGTCATAGCCGTAAATTTCGCGGAAAAGGTCACACTTGGAGTTGATGGCAATCTGTTCAACCGTCGTGTCGTCCACGCCCGGTGTCAGGATGTATAGGCGGCTGCCTTCAGGCCGCAGTTGGATGGTCTTGATACGCTGCGCATGCGTGCGGTCCAGTGCATCGGCAATTCGCAGCAGGGCCGCGAGTTTGAACACAATCATGCGTTCCTCTCGACTCAGGTCAGAAAAGGTCGGGTGGTTTGGCTCAGGATTGTACCGGCGGTGATAGCGCGCCAGCAGCGCCACCATCTCCCCGTCCGAGCTGCTGAGACCAAAGATCTCCGTTTGCAGCAGGATGTACAGGCTGTGCTTGTGATGTTCACGCGGGCTGATGAACATGCCCACCTCATGCAGCACCGCCGCCACCCGCAGCACCAGTTCATACTTGGGCTCCAGGGCGTGCAGATGCTGCAGCTCGCGGAAAAGCTGCTGGGCGAAACCGGCCACATGGTCCGCATGCTTGCGGTCCGTCTTGTAGCGCACGCCGATCTCACACGCCGCCTGCACCACCTCATCCTGGAAGTTGGCCGAATGTGGGCTGGCCGTCATCAGGTCCAGCATCAGCTCCCGCTGGAAATCTCCTTCTGGGATCCACAGGGCCTCATCGCCAAACCGTCGCGCCAGCGCCAGGTTCGTCTGCAGGGCTGGCACGATGCCCTCGCCCCCCGTGTAGTGCACGTGCAGCTTCCGCACCAGTTCATCCGGGTTCAGCACCGCCAGCTTTTCCGTGAACCGTTCCAGCTCATCCTCCGTGATCCGGAAGGCTCCCTGCTTCGCTGCCGTCAGCTCCGCCGCCACGCTCTGGATCTCCGCCCCGATCGCCACATGGTTGTCAATCGGATACCCGGAGTAGTCCTGCGCCAGAGGGTCCACCACGCCGCGGATGGGCCCCTCCAGGTGCGTCTGAG
>DMMK01000763.1 GCA_003453085.1 Verrucomicrobiales bacterium | reverse complement strand
CATGTAGGCGGCCACGCCGGCGAAGTCTTCACGCAGGCCGGTGATGGGCACATTCAGCACGGGCCGGCGGCCTTCCAGGACCGAGACTTGGATCTCATCGCCCAGCTTGGCTCCGAGAATTTCCGCCAGCTTGACCGACATCACAATGCCCTCATCCGGCAGCTCGATGGCATGGCCTTTGGCATCCAGGACGCGGTTCAAATCTGCCCCCTTGGGCATGCCGGTGATGGAGAGCTTGCGCGTGTGGTGGCCATAGGTCAAACGCGCCTGCACCACGCGGATCGGTTCTGCCCGGATCACTCCGGGCAGGTGCTCGAGATCATGCAGGGCGCTGGCGCTGCCTGGCTCGATGAGAAAGGCCACCACATCCTGACGCTGCACATCGTTCCATTGGTAGGTCAGGAGGTAGTCAATGCTGTCCTCCATGCTGCCGGGCAGGACCATCAGGCCCGTGGCCAGGGACAGGCCCAGCACGGTGAAAGCGGACTGCCAGGGGCGGCGCTCGATGTTGCGCAGGGCCATGCGGAAGGCGAGCCCGGTTCCCCGGGTGAGGCCGATCCTCTCCATCAGGCTGGGTTTAAAATCGGCAGGTGGCTCCGGCCGCATCGCCTCGGCCGGGGGCAGCTTCACCGCCATCCAGACCACGCTGAGCACGCCCAGAAAGGAAGCCCCCGCGCTGACGGCCAATGCCACCCCGAGGGCGCTGTAATCGAGCATGAACTTGAGGGACGGGAAGCGGAAGAACAGCTCATACATGCTGAGCAAGCCATTGCCCATGAAGCGGCCTGCCACGCCGCCGATGATGGAGCCGACGACCACGATGACCATGGCAAAGCCCAGGTAGTGCCGCCCCACCTGCCAGGAGGAATAACCCAGGGCCTTGAGCTGCGCGATCTGCTCCCGCTGCAGTCGCACCAGACGCGCCAGCACGGCATTCACCATGAAGGCTGCTACGCTGAGAAACACGACGGGATAGGCCACGGAGAGGGCATTGAGCACCCGTAGTTCATCATCCACGCGCGCGGCGCTGCCGTGGTCCTTTCGTGTGTAGGCGCCGATGGCTCCATAGCTCATCAAAAGGCGGTCCATCTCGGCGATCACGGGGCCTGGTTCGGCTCCAGGAGCGATATCCACGACAAAGTCATTGAAGGCACCATCCATGTTATAGGCCACCGCCACGGCCCGGTAGTTCATCCAAAAGACGCCAAATCGTTTGTTATCCGGCAGGGTCTCCCCGGCGCGGGCTTCAAAGACAAACTCCGGCGACAGGCCGATCCCCGTCACGGTGATGCGGTCCCGGCGGCCATTGATGATGGCATGCACGCTGTCCCCGAGGTCCAGCTTGTTGGCCAGGGCAAAGGCCTCGCTGACTACGGCCTCGCCGCGTGCATCCACCCGTGGGATGCGCCCCCGGCGCAGGAAGATCTGGTTTAAAAGTGGGTCCCGGTCCTCCGGCAGGGAGACGATGTGGGCGGTGCAGGGCTCCAGCACGCCTGGAAGGTCCAGCACCGCATCCAGCACCACGCGGGTCTCGATGGCGGCCACACCGGGGATCTCGGCCATGCGGTCCTTCATGGAAAGGGGGGCACGTTTCAGCGAGCCAAACACATCCGCCATCCGGTAGCGCTGGTAGTAGGCATCGCGCGTGCCTTCCAGGGTCAGGATGAGGCTGCGCGTCATGATCATCATCGCCAGACCGCAGGCCATGACCAGGGAGACGGCGATGATCTGCCCCTTCATGCGATTGACATCGCGGAAGAGTTTGAGATCGAGAGGCGTGAGCATCGGGGGGATGAAACGGGATTGACCGGAAGCTAAGGTAGTTCGAAATCCCTCCTGTTCATCCTGCATTTCGTGTGAATGCTGTCGAAAGCGCCTGTTATTCTTTTCCATGACCTCTCCTGACTCCTCTGCCCCCCTTGGTGTGTTCGATTCTGGCGTCGGCGGACTGACGGTCGTGCGCGCCCTGCGGGAACTGTTGCCGAATGAGTCCATCATCTATCTCGGCGACACCGCACGGGTGCCCTATGGCTCGAAATCGCCCGATACCATCCGTCGCTTTTCCGTGGAGGATACCCAGTTCCTCGTCAGCCACGGTGTGAAGGCCGTCGTCGTCGCCTGCAACACCGCGACGGCCCATGCGCTGCCGGTTTTGCAGGCCACCTTTCGTGTGCCCGTCATCGGTGTGCTGGAGCCCGGTGTGGAAGCCACCCTGGCGGATGATTCCTGCGAGCGCGTGGGCATCATCGGCACGGCAGGCACCATCCGCAGCAGTGCTTATCAGTATGCCCTGGCCATGCGAAAGCCGGACCTCCAGATCCATGCCATCGCCACGCCATTGCTCGTGCCTTTTGTCGAGGAGGGCTGGACGGACCACCCGGCGCTGAAATCCGTACTCAAGGAATACCTCAAGCCCCTGCTGGATAAGGGCATGGATACCCTGGTGCTTGGCTGCACGCACTACCCGCTGCTCATCCCCGTGCTGAAGCGCATGCTGGGCAACAAGGTGCGACTGGTGGACAGCGCCAGCACCTGCGCGGCCCACACGCAGCGCATGCTGGAGGAGAAAGGCCTGCTGCGCACGGCCAAGGGCAAGCCGACCCTGGAGATCTACCTGACCGACCTCGCCGAACAGGCTGAGGCATTGGCCAAACGGTTCCTCGGCACCGAATTCGGCAAGGTGAAAAAAGCGACGCTGTGAGCGGCTCCTGAAGCCGTTCTACAAACGTCGCCCGTCGCAAGAAACCCCGCGCATGAAGTCGTGGGGATTTATCGGCGTCACTTCACGACTTCACCCACCAGCAGGATGGCGCCGACATAAACGGAGGTGCCATTGAAGCGCTCCGGCTTGTCCATGACGTTTTTGTTTTTGGCCAGGATGGCCACCTTGTCCGGCTGGTCGGGATGGATCTCGATCTTCACGGTGTGAACCTTGTCTTCCAGATTGCTGCCGATCATCAAGGTGGAAAGACGGTGGTAAGTGCAATGAGGATCAAAGCACGGCACGATCTTACTGGGCTGATCATCCAAGGTGACAATCACCTGGCCACAATCCGGGCCGACGAGGTCATAGAGCGCACAGCGGGTGCCCTTGAAC
>DMMK01000177.1 GCA_003453085.1 Verrucomicrobiales bacterium | reverse complement strand
GTATGTGAACGGTGAGCTGGTACTGAAGGACCTGAAACTGCATGGCTGGGAAGTGATGCGCGAGATCTTGCTGGAGATGGCCACCGAAGATGCCCTGGCGGCGAAGGAACGGCGGCTGGACCGGTGGTCGGAACTGGAGCAAGGCTCATCCGCCAATACCCCTTACATCCGCCGTGCGGTGGAACGCGTGCTGGGGCGTAAAAAGTAGTCACAAGCGAAAGCCCGCGCATCGGCCTTGGCCTCAGACTGGCAGTGTTTTTGAAACACGAAGGATGCCTGGCGTGATCACCTTGGCTCTCAGTCCACCCCGAAAATCGGAAGATAAAAAATCTTCGGCTCCCTCGGCAACTACCCTGTCCATCCAATGGCACGGCTGGCACTCTTGGGCCCCTTCAAAGACGATGCCTTGAAAGAGGAAACGCTTGCCTAACAAATCTTGCAATCGAGGTCCACGGACGATCAGGTTCCTCCGGAAAACTGAAGCAGGAAGTTTGGCCAGCCGAAAGCGGCTGCGGATCTCATCCACCACGAGGGCATCAAAAAAGGTGACCTGCCCTTTGTGTCCCAGCTTTCTCTCACAATAGCGGTCTCCACACAGCCCGCGGCCAGCGATACACTCCACCTGGCTCACCTGCTGGATGCCATGCTGCAGCCGTCCTTCCCCCTGTTTGCCCCAGTAATCATGCCCTGGTGAGATGTAGATGTGAAGGAGTTCAGCCTCCCAGACAGGCACGTCCTCCAGCACCACATCTTCCAGCGGCGAGTTCAAAGGGGGATCGTTGGTATCCATGAGGTGAGGTTATTCAAATTCGCATCAAGGCCACCAAATGGCTCCCGCACGAAGGATTGATGTTCCCACCAGCCACTTTCTCCCACGCATGAACCGTCCTCAATCTCTCGCCATCATCGGCAGCGGCCCTTCGGCGATCTACCTGCTGAAACACATCATGGATCACGCGAGCAGCCTCAGTCCCACGCTGGGCGAAATTTCGATCTTTGAGAAGAATGCCTTCACAGGGATGGGCATGCCCTACACGCCGCAGACCACCGACAGATACAACATGTCGAACATCTCCTCGGAAGAACTGCCCGATCTGCCCACAGGCTTTGCGGACTGGCTCCGCTCCCAGGCACCCTCGGTCCTGGCCGCCTTGGACCTTGAGGGTGTGGAGATCAAAGAGGATGAAGTTTACGGACGGCTAGCCCTCGGTCAGTATTTCAAAGCGCAGTATCAACTGCTGCAAGCCTGGCTGACCGAAGCGGGCACCCGCGTTCACAGTCACGCCGACTGCAAGGTGGTGGACCTGCGGGACGATGCCGAGAGCCAGCGGGTGACCCTTTTCACGGAACACGGCGAGGCGTACGAGTTTGATCGTGTCGTGATCGCCACAGGCCACCGCTGGCCAGAGAAAGATGAACCCGAAGCGGGCTATTACGCCTCTCCCTGGCCCATCTCCAAACTGCTTCCGCCTGAGGGTGAACACTACAATTTTGTCATCGGCACTCTGGGGGCCTCGCTCAGTGCTTTCGATGTCATTTCTTCCCTCGCCCATCGGCATGGCGACTTTATCAGAGATGGCGATGCCTTGACCTACCGTCCTCACCCCAACACCGAAGGGTTCAAGCTGATCATGCACTCATCCAAAGGATTGCTGCCACATTTACAGTTCGACCAGGACGAGCCCATGAGGGAAATTTACCGGCATGTGAGTCCGGCAGACATGGCCAAGCTGATGGATGGGCAGGGCAGGCTGCGGATCGAAACCTATTTTGATCAAGTGTGCCGTAGGGTTCTGCAGGAGGCTTTCAGGAAAGACGACATGCCAGACATGGTGAAACGGCTTGATGACCCTCAATTCAAGCTGGTCGATTTCGTCGAGGAAATGAGCCAGCAGCATGAATACGACAATGCCTTTGAAGGCATGCGCATTGAGATGAAGGAGGCCGAAGAGTCTGTGAAAATGCATCGGCCTATCCACTGGAAGGAAAGGATGGATGACCTCATCTACACCCTCAACTACTACGCTGGTTACATGCCGGCGGAGGACCATGTCACCTTGCATGAGCAGTTAATGCCGTTCCTTCTCAATGTTATCGCAGCCATGCCATTGCCTTCAGGAAACACCATTCTGGCCCTCTACGATGCAGGCAAACTGGACATGGTCCCCGGTTCTGTCACCCGTGTCCGTAAATCAAAGGCCCAACATCACACTCTGGTGGAGGTGGGGGATGAGGGAAAAACCGCCACCTACAGTTACGACATGTTCATCGACTGCAGTGGCCAGAGCCCGCTGGAGCTGAGCGACTACCCCTTCCCGAGCTTGGTGAAGACCAAAGCCGTCCGCGCTGCCTGTGCCGCCTTTTATCGATCCCGAAGCGCCGCCAAACTGGTGAAGGAAGACCCCGAACTGCTATTGAAAACCAATGGAGATACGCTGCTCAAGACAGGCGGCATTGACATTGACAGTCGTTACCGGGTGATTGGCGAGAGCGGGGTGGCGAACCCCAGAATCCATGACATCGCCTTCCCTCACACCACGGGTCATCGGCCCTATTCCTATGGCTTGCAGGCCTGCAATGATACCAGCCGCATCGTCGTGAAAGCCTGGCTGGAGGAGGTGGCCATGGAGCGGTCGCAGGCTAACACTTAGCCTGGCCTCGCATAAGCTACTTCGCATTCAGGAAATCACAGACGGCCGCGGCCATGATCTGAACCCCGGTTTTCAGGCTGTCCTCATCTGCATCAAACATGGGCGTGTGAGCACCGTGAATGATGCCCTTTTCCTCGTTGGCGACGCCTAACCGAAAGTAGAATCCTGGGGTCACTTGGGCGAAGTAGGAAAAGTCTTCGCCACCCATGCCAGGGATGACTTCCAGCACATTGGCCTCACCCAGGAGGCGTTTGAAGGCGGGTAGGGTCGCTTTGACGAGAGCTTCCTGGTTGATGATGCTGGGGTAGCCGATGCGGTACTCCATGGTGTAGGTGGCACCGTGGGCCTCGGTGATGCCTTTGAGGATGCGGTGCATCATCTCCACCACGCCATCGCGGAATCCGGCATCGTAGGTGCGCACGGTGCCGCCCAGGGTCACTTCCTCGGCCAGGATGTTCTCCCGCTGGCCGCCCTGGATGGTGCCAATGCTGATGACCAGTGGCTGGCGGGTATTGGTCTGACGGCTGCGGATGGTCTGCAAGGCGCTGATCGCCTCCGCTGCGACGACGATGGCATCCACCCCTTTGTGCGGGGCGGAGCCGTGGGCCATCTTGCCCCGGATGGTGATTTGGAAGCGGTCACTGTTCGCATTGTCCGCACCGATGGTGTAAGCGACCTGGCCTGCCTTGAGAAAATGGACCTCGTCATCCAGTACGCCCACCGGTGCGACGGAAGTGGTGCAGTGCAGGCCGAAGACGGCATCCGGCTTCGGATTGGCCATGGCTCCTTCGGTCACCATCAGCTTGGCCCCCCACTCCCCTTTGAAGGTGGCGGGCATGGCTTCCTCCGCTGGCTGGAAGAGAAACTTCACGCTGCCTTTGACCTGGTCCCGATGTTTGGCCAGCAGTTCCGCCACGCCCAGGGCCACAGTGGTGTGCAAGTCATGGCCGCAAGCATGCATCACGCCGGGATTTTTGGAGCGATAGGGGACGGAGCGCAGTTCCTTGATGGGAAGGGCATCCATGTCGGCCCGCACGGCCACGCACTTGCCCTCCTGGCCGCCTTTCAGCAGAGCCACCACGCCATGTTTGGCCACGCCAGTCTGCACCTCCAGACCCAGGGCACGGAGACGCTCGGCCACCAGGGAGGCGGTGCGGGCCTCTTCATTGGAGAGTTCCGGGTGGGCATGGATGTCGCGCCGCGTTTCGACGAGTTTGGGGAACATGGCCTCCACGGAAGTGGCAAAGAGGGCATCGCGTTTTTCATCGGCCCAGGCCAGGGGGGAAACTCCGATCAGCAGCAGCAGCAGCATTTTCATGCCTACAGGCTATGAAGTGACGGCGGCGGTGGCAAGGCTGTGTCTGGGATTTTCGTGAGGCGCTCTTGCACGAGCGTGGGAGTGAGAGCATATCTGGGGCACCATGCTCGACATCACAGGCAAGAAGATCGCCGTCCTTTTTGGCGGCCCCGGTTCGGAACGCGAAGTGTCTAAAAAGACGGCAGAGAGTGTCGTCGCCGCTTTGAAGACCAAAGGAGCGGAGGTGGTGGAAGTGGACGTGACCGGGCCAGACTTCGATGTGCCTGCGGATGTCCTCATCGCCATGAACCTGATCCATGGCACCTTTGGTGAGGATGGCCAGCTACAGGCGATCCTGGAAGAGCGCGGCATCCGTTACACCGGCGCAGGGGTGGAAAGCAGCCGCATCGCTTTCGACAAAGCGCAGAGCAAGGAGAGATTCGTCGCTGCCGGCGCGCCCACCCCACGTTCCCAAAACTATCTGTTGGATGGCAGCGAACCGCTGACGATTTCCATCCCTCTGGTGTCCAAACCACCCCGTGAGGGTTCCAGTGTGGGTGTGAACATCTGCCGCACGGAAGCAGAATGGGTGGCAGCCGTCGAGGAAGCGAAAAAATACGGCAGGTCCACCCTCGTCGGAGAATTCGTGGAGGGGAAAGAGCTGACGAACGGCATCCTGGGAGATCAAGAGTTGCCGATCATCCACATCGAGCCCGTGGATGGGTTCTATGACATGAGCAACAAGTACCCCTGGCTGAATGGCACGGGCAAAACTCACTACCACTGCCCTGCGGACCTGGACGAGGCGACGACCAAACGTGTGCAGGACGCCGCCATGACCGCTTTTAAATCCTGCGGTACGGAAGTCTATGGTCGCGTGGATGTGATGCTGCGAAACGATGGTGAGCCTTTCGTTCTCGAGATCAATACCATCCCCGGCATGACCAGCAGCAGCCTGCTGCCCAAGGCGGCGCTGGCGGTGGGAATCGAATTTCCCGATCTCTGCGTGCGTATCATTGAGCTGTCCCTGGCTGCTAGGCCCTGAGCGAGAAGGCTGGCGCGAAAGACCGCAGCCACTCTTTTTTCTAGAAAAGTCATGGCGTTTAGATAGCGTTTCGGGTATTTAATAAAAGTTGATCATTAAGGCTTTAAAGTTTT
>DMMK01000741.1 GCA_003453085.1 Verrucomicrobiales bacterium | reverse complement strand
GCCATCGTCTGGCAGGACCGCCGCACCGCGGCCTTTTGTGACAAGCTGAAGGCCAAAGGGGCGGAGTCCATGATCCGGCATAAAACAGGTCTGGTGGTGGATGCCTACTTCTCTGCGACCAAGATGAACTGGATGCTCAAGCATGTGCCTGAGACCAAGGAACTGGCCAAGGCGGGCGACCTGGCTTTTGGCACGGTGGATTCCTGGCTGCTGTGGAATCTGACGGGAGGCCAAGTGCATGCCACGGATGTCAGCAATGCCTCGCGCACCATGCTTTATGACATCACCCAAGGTGGCTGGGATGCAGAGCTGATGAAGCTCTTTGGGGTGCCTGCTTCCACCTTGCCCAAGGTGCTTCCCTCCAGTGGCATCTTCGGTGAAACTTCTTTGTTAGGCGGCAGCATTCCCATTGCAGGCATTGCAGGGGATCAGCAGGCGGCCTTGTTTGGCCAAGTGTGCACCACCCCAGGCATGGTGAAGAACACCTATGGCACGGGTTGCTTCATGCTCATGCACACCGGCACCAAGCGAATCGCCTCTGGCAACAACCTGCTCACCACCGTGGCTTGGCAGTTGGGCGATGGGGAACTGGAGTATGCTGTGGAGGGCAGCGTCTTCATCGCGGGTGCCGTGGTGCAGTGGCTGCGCGATGGACTTGGCATCATCAAGAAATCGTCCGAGGTGGAGGCCCTGGCGGCCCAGGTTCCCGATGCAGGCGGTGTCTATCTCGTGCCCGCCTTTGCAGGTCTCGGTGCCCCCCATTGGGATCAGTATGCGCGCGGCCTCATGTGCGGCATCACCCGTGGCACCACCAAGGCCCACATCGCCCGCGCGGCCCTGGAAGGCATCGCCTATCAAGTGACGGACATCCTCCACGCCATGCAGGCAGATGCAGGGGTGAAATTGCGGGAGCTGCGTGTGGATGGTGGGGCCAGCAACAACAACCTCATGATGCAGTTCCAGGCCGATCTCCTCGGCGTGCCCGTCGTGCGTCCCGTGGTCACGGAGACCACCGCCTTAGGCGCAGCCTACCTCGCCGGCCTCGGCACAGGCTTCTGGAAAAACCAGGCCGAAATCGCCACCCAGTGGCAGACCGAACGTCGCTTTGAACCCGCCATGAAAGCCGCCCAGCGCAAGAAGCTCCTTTCAGGCTGGAACCGTGCGCTGGAGCGGACCAAGGGGGCGTAGCCGAAAGCGGAATGGCTACTGCAGTCTCTTCGCTACTTCGGCGGAGAGGGCGCGGTTGTCGGCACGGCCGGCGGCGCGTTCGCCCAGCAGTTTCATCACGGCACCCATGTCTTTTTTGGAGGTGGCACCCAGTTCCAGGATCACGCTGTTGACTAGCTTTTCCATCTCGTCGGCACTCATGGCGGCGGGCAGGTATTTTTCCAGCACGGCGATTTCCGCCTTCTCGGTTTCAGCGAGATCGGGGCGGCCACCTGCCTCGTAGCTGGTCACGGAGTCCTGGCGTTTTTTGAGCTCCTTGCGGATCACGGCGATGGCGTCGGTGTCTTCGAGCTCACCATCGGCCCCAAATTTCTCAATGGCGGCGTACTTGATCGCCGATTTCAGCCCGCGCACCACATTCAGGGTCACGGTGTCTTTCGCCTTCATGGCGGTCTTCATGTCTTCAGTGAGCTGCTGGGCGATGGGCATAGTCGGGGTGGAAAAAGGTTGGTTTAGAAATGACAGTGGAGTGTGCCATCGGGATTGTCCAGAAGGGAAGGTCGCCTGGGCAACGAGCCTCCCAAATGCAAAAACCCCCTTTGCACGATCAAGCGGCAAAGGGGGCGTGAAGCTTTTCTAGGCGTCTGTTATTTCAGGGTGACCTTGACGCCAGGAACGGCGTCGGTCAGTGCCTTCACTCCGGCTGCGGTGGCCTGGGTCTGGTAAAGGGAGACCGTCTTGAGCGATTTGAGAGTGGTGAGGTGCTGGACTCCGGCGTCCGTGATGGCCGTGCCAAAGAGGTTCAGGTTCTGCAGGTTCTTCAGGCCGGAGAGGGATTCCAGGCCAGCATCGGTGATTTTGGTCTGGCGCAGGTCCAGTGAGGCCAGCCGCGGGAACTGTGCCACGGTCTTCAGGGCTGCATCACTGATGGCCGTGCGGCCAAGGTCAAGCTGGGCGACTTGTTCCTTGATTGGCAGCAAAACGGTGACGGTTTCATCCGTGCATTTTGAGACCCCGGTGAGAAAGTCTGCCCGCAGCAGCGGACTGTCCACTTTCAGTGTGGCGATCTGGGCACCGCCCGCCTTGGCTTTGTCTAGGGCCGCAGCCTCGGCGGGCTTCAGGCCTTCCTGGAGCTTGGTGTAAAAGGTCTCGTGCTCGCGCACCTTCACGACAGCGGCCTTGGCGGGTTCAGCTTCCTTGGGGGCACCTTCAATGTTGCCCTTCCAGCCGCCAAAGTCGGCTCCGCCTTCGATCCACTCCTTCAGCAGCTTGATCTCATCCGCCGTCATGGGATCGCCCTTGGGCGGCATGAACATGTCATCATCCTTGGGCAGGTTGACGACTTCGTACATGTAGCTTTTGGTCAGGTTTCCCGGTACCAGTGCAGGGCCGCTTTCAGCTCCTTTCAGCATGGCCCAGGCCGCATCCAGACGGAGATCGGCCTTGGGTTTCTTTAGCTTGCCATCTTCCATGAAGGCTGCCTTGTGGCATCCAAGGCACTTAGCCTCCAGCACGGGAAGGATCTGCTTTTCAAAGTTCACTGCTGCGGGCAGGGAAGAGGTGGCACCGGCAGCGGCGAATGCAAAAAGGGATAAACGAAGCGTAGCGGAAGACATACGATTTGGGGTGGTTGGGCTCAATGCACGATGAAACATGCGGAATACCTGCATCTGGCGCGAGAGAAACGCTTGCCTCGGCGTCTTGTTTCAAGGAAAACTGATCTTGTAACTTACCGACCCTCATGCCCACACGAATCGAAACCGATGCTCTCCTCCGGCGTTCCACCTTGGCCATCGTCATGGGTGGTGGTGCAGGGACCCGCCTTTTTCCTCTGACCAAAGATCGCGCCAAGCCTGCGGTGCCCCTGGCGGGCAAGTATCGCCTTGTGGACATCCCCATCAGCAACTGCATCAACTCCGGTGTGCGCCAAGTCTATGTGCTCACGCAGTACAACAGCGCCTCCCTGAACCGCCACATTGCCCGCACTTATAAGTTCGACCAGTTCAGCCGCGGTTTCATCGAAGTGCTCGCTGCCCAGCAAACCCCGCAGGGCGAACGCTGGTATCAGGGTACGGCTGATGCCGTGCGTCAAAACTTGCGCTACTTCCTGGAAGGGGACCATGAATACTTCCTCATTCTCAGCGGCGACCAGCTCTATCGCATGGATTTCCGCAAAGTGATGGATCAGCACCTCATGACCGGGGCAGAGCTGACCATCGCCACCCTGCCCGTCAATGCGGAAGACGCCACTGGGTTTGGCATCATGAAGGCGGATACATCCGGCCGCATCCATGAGTTCGTTGAAAAGCCCAAAGATCCCGCTGTGCTTGAGGCCCTGCGGATGCCGGACGAAACGCTCAAGGAACTCGGCTTGCCGACGGAGGAAGCCCGTTACCAGGCCTCCATGGGCATCTATGTCTTCAATCGCAAGGCTCTCATCGAGAGCTTGGACAACGATTGCATGGATTTCGGCAAGCA
>DMMK01000415.1 GCA_003453085.1 Verrucomicrobiales bacterium | reverse complement strand
TTGTCAGCGTGTTCAAGTCGGAATCGTTCGACGATGCGCCGAGCCTCAACTTCGTTTGCATCGATCCCGAAAAACTTTGCGATTGCGCTGGCTTGCTCTGTTGTGAGCAAACGTTGCCCCAACTCCACCTTGCTCAAGTGTGCTTGATCCATCTCAGCAGCAGCCGCAACCACTCTTAAAGGTTGCTGTTTGGCTTCACGTAGTCCGCGAAGCCACTCGCCAAAGCGCTGGGAAGTGACTGTGTAGGTTGCTTTCCTTTGTCTAGCCATGTTATGGCTAGATACAAAAGGGCTGGCTTCCACGCAAGATATTTTTCACGGGAAACGACGACAGCAGACAACTACGAGACATACCCCGACCGGAACGCCAAGCTCTGCACCATGATCCAGCAGATCGCCGAGGGGCTGAACGAGTTTTCCACGGGCATCGACGCACTGGGCGATACCTATGAATACTTGATCGGCCAGTTTGCCGCCGGGTCCGGCAAAGAAGCGGGAGAGTTGCACACGCCGCAGCAGATTTCCGACATCTTCTCCACCATTGTCACGCTGGATAGCCAGGAACTAAAGACCGGCCCAAAGAAGTGGCTGACCTGGTCAATCGGCCTTTCCCCTGAAGTGCGTGGATGCAAAGAGGGAGTATGTCCGTTTACCCGCCAACCATCATCTCTTCCATCTTCTTCGTCGCGATCCCAATCGGCCGGTCCAGGGGCACGCCTGCGCAGGTCAGTAGGGTGGTGAGCAGATCTCCCTGATTGCCTTGGGTATCCGCGAGGAAGCGACCGGTATTCACGGAGCCGCCGCCTTTGCCGGCGATGATGAAGGGGAGGTTTTTGCGGCTGTGGTCGTTGCCGTCTTCGAGGCCGGAGCCCCACATCATGAGGCAGTTGTCCAGGAGGGTGCCGTCGCCTTCGCGGAGGCTGGCCATCTTTTTCACCATGTAGGCAAACTGGGTGATGTTGAAGGCGGTGATGGCGGCGACTTTCGCGACCTGATCTGCCTTGTGGTTGTGATGCGTCTGGGAGTGGTGCGAATCGGTGAAGCCTAGTTCGGGGTAAGACACGCCGTTGGGCGTGGAGCCGATGTAGGTGCTGACGCGGGTGGTATCCGTCTGGAAGGCGAGCACGTTGAGGTCGCACATGACCTGCATGTATTCGCTGCGTTTGTCGCCCTCGGGAATGCGGATCTCGATGGGAGGTGAATCCGTGGCGCTGCGCTTGCTGGAGGCGACCCCGGCTTTCTCCAGGGCAGATTCTTTCTGGCGCATCTCAATAGCGGCGATGCGGCGCTCCACAGAGCGCACGCTGTCGAGGTATTCGTCCAGCTTGTGCTGGTCGTTCTGCGGCAGCTTCTTGCGCAGGTCCCGCGCACCGCCGATCACCAGGTCCAGCATCTGACGCTCCAGCGGATCGGCCTTGCGGCTGCTGCCAGAGGAGTCCGACTTGCCGAACAAACGATTCAGTACGTTGCGCGGATTGATCTCTGCCGGGACGGCCTGCGTGGGCGAGCGGTAGCTGCAGTGCGAGTAGTAACCTTCGTTCAGGCCCTCCTGGTTTTCCTTGTGCGTCTGCGGCATGGTGGCCAGCTCCAGCGAGGGCAGGGAAGTCATCGCGCCCACGTAGTTCGCGGCGATCTGGTCCGCCGAGATGGCGATGTGGATCTGGTTGCGCTTGCTCGGGTCCGGCAGGCAGGCGGTGAGCCAGGTGGAAAGCTCCAGCGCATGCGGAGCGCCATTGAAGGGGGCGATGGGCACCCCGGAGATGCCCTTCATCAGCAGGCACTGATCCAGAATGGGCCGCAGGGACTCCAGCGCAGGCGGCGGGGAGCTCAGGTAGCTCTCCGGCGTAGCAGGCCAGAACTGATCTGGAATCACCCCATGCGGCATGTACATGAAGCCGAGGCGCACGGGTGGCTTCACCGCCGCGCGCCCCTTCACGGAGTCTGCCCAGCCCATCGTTTCCAAAAGTGGCAGGCCCAGACTGGCTCCAATGCCTTTCAAGTAGGTGCGGCGATCAATGAGGTTTTTGCGGGTCATGGCAGTGACAATGGAAAGGGGGCTAAACTCAGTCTTGGACGCGGCGATTCAGAAAGGGGTAACTGGTGACGACCTCCGTGATGAGGGTCTGCATCCGATAGCCATCCTGGGCGATGGTTTTCATGAGCTGATCCACCACGATCTTGTCATAACCTTCAAGCTGCCGACACAGCGCATAGGCCATGAGTTTCTCCGTTAAGTTACGGGCCAGATCGTCCTTTCGTGCAGCGATGATGCTTTTCAGCTCGCCAGGGGTGGAGAACAGCTTGCCCCCTGGCAGCTCGCCCGCGGCATCAATGGCCCCGCCCGTATCATCCTTGTCCCGCCAGCGGCCGATGGCATCGAAGTTCTCCAGGCCAAAGCCGATGGGGTCCAGGATCTTGTGGCAGTTGGCGCACACGGCATTCGTCCGGTGCAGTTCCGTGCGCTGCCGCAGGGTCAGATTGGCCACCTGTTTTTGGTCCTGCTTTTCCAGCGCCGGGACATTCGGCGGGGCAGGGGGCACGTGTTCCCCCAGCACCTGCTCCAGCACCCACACGCCCCGGTTCACCGCGCTGGTGCGGTTGGGGAAAGAGGTGGTGGCCAAAATGCCCGGCATGCCGAGGATGCCACCGCGATTCGCATTCGTCAGCTTTACCTTGCGCATCTTGGGCCCGGTGACGTCCTTCTCCAGGCCATAGACCTTTGCCAGCGTCTCATTGAGGAAGGTGTAGTCGCTGGCCACAAAGGCGACCACGCTGAGGTTCCCCCGCACGATGCTGTCAAAGAACAACCGCGCCTCATCATACATGGCCGTGCGCAGCGCGGGTGTCATCTGCGGGAACTTCTTTGGATCAAACGTCTTGCTGTCCAGACTGCCCAAACCCAGCCACTGTGACCCGAACCCATCAAACAAGGCCCGCGCACGTGGATCGGCCAGCATGCGCTTCACCTGGGTCTTGAGCACGGCGGGCTCATGAAGCTGGCCCGCATCCGCCAGCAAGGACAGCTCCTCATCCGGCATCGTGGCCCACAGCAGATACGACAGACGGGAGGCGAGTTGGTAATCATCCAGGGGGACGATCTTCTTGCCAGCTTCCGCTTCCTTTGCCGGAGTGATGTAAAGGAACTGTGGGGAAACGAGAAGCGCCTTGAGCATGAGCCGCAGCGATCCCTGGTAATCCAATTGGTTAGACCGACCCAGATCAAATACGCCCGTCAGCGTGGCCACCTCCGTCTCTGAGGGCGGCCTGCGGTAAGCCTTTCGCGCCAGCGATCGAGCCACCTTCTGCGCGGCTTCGCGTTCATCCGTTCCTGGGGCTGGTGGTTTGCCTAACCAACGATTCTGCCATTCCGTGGGCGGCTTCCCCGGTGCGGCGAAGAGGCGGTCCAGCACTTCATTGGCGATGCCGAGGTATTGCTCCGTCTGCATGGGCGAGAGCGAATTCAGATAACCCTGGCCGGCCACCTCATCCGGCAGTTCCTCCGCCACCGCTGGGTCCAAGCCAAAGAGATCGTGCAGCGTGTTGCCATACTCCACCTTGGTCAGGCGGCGGATCACAAACGGACCCGGGTCCTTCGCGCTGAGGTACTTGACCTTGCCCAGGCTTTGCAGAAACAGCTCGCGCTCCTCAGCCGCAGGCTGGTCCGAATCATCCGGCGGCATGTCATGCGCGTTCACATTGGCAAAGGCCTGCATCCACTTCCGGCTCGCCGAAGACTCGCCCGGATTCTTCAGCGCCGGCTCAAAGTTCAGCCCGCCCTTCGTGCGCCGGTTGCTATGGCACTCGATGCAATACGTCTTCACAAACGGTGCCACGCCTTTCTTGAACGACTCCTTCGCCTCCGCCTGCAGCGCGGCAAATTCCGCATCTGCCACCCCCTCGGCTGGCATCCTACTAGGCATCGCCAGCATCAGCCCAAGGCTCAACACACTGAAAAACATCAGGCCAGGGCTGGTCAATTCGGATTTCGTCATTCGGATCTTCAAAAAAGGGGGGCTTTAGACTACGGGGGATGGTCTTGCGGCTTATCAAAGAAACGCCATCGGCAGGGAGGCCTGGCAGCCATCCCACGGTCCTCGGAAAATAGTTGTCTGAAGATGTCCTGGATTTGTCGCCCCGTTCGTCATGGTATTGAACCCCAGCTTCCACCCATCATGAACACTGAGACCCATACCATCCGTCTGCACCGCGTCCTGCGTGCCAAACCTGAGCGTGTCTATCGCGCCTTTCTCGATGCCGATGCCAAGGCCAAGTGGCTGCCGCCGCATGGCTTCACGGGCAAGGTGCATCATCTGGATGCCCGGGTGGGCGGCACTTACCGGATGTCGTTCACCAATTTCACCACGGGTTCTAGCCACTCCTTTGGCGGCACTTACACGGAGCTGACGCCGAATGAGCGCCTCTGCTACACGGACAAGTTCGAGGACCCGAATCTGCCGGGGGAGATGCACGTCACGGTGGAGCTGAAGGAGGTCTTCTGCGGCACGGAGCTGAACATCACGCAGGCCGGGGTGCCTGCCATGATCCCTGCGGCGGCCTGTTATCAGGGCTGGCAGGAATCGCTGATCCTTCTTGCTCAGTTGGTCGAGCCTGAGATCCCGGACGAGGCCTAACCAAGTCCACCTGCGCTGCTGCGACGGGCCACCCGCTGGCGCGGGCAGC
>DMMK01000147.1 GCA_003453085.1 Verrucomicrobiales bacterium | reverse complement strand
GATGAGATCAGCGTATAAAACAGGCAGGCTGCCAGCGACGTCAGACGCGGCATGGGAGCAAACGGCTTCCACATTTTCAAAGGAATCAGTCGGTTCATGGTCACTGCTTTGGACGCATGTCAAAACACACCAGCTTTTCCCGCTGCCTAACAATGAGTTTGCCATGACTAAGGGCGGGCGATGAGCAGCCCATGCCCTCCACCTTCACGCGTGCCAGTTGCTGATAGGCCCCCGGCACCGCCTTCACCACGCGCAGGTGGCTGCCATTGTTTTCGTAAACGATGAGCTTGCCGTCGGCAATGATTGGAGAGGTGATGGTGCTGTTGACCTCATTTTCCAGCCAGGTCACCTTGCCGCTGGCCAGTTCCACACACTGGTGTTTGCCGCCGCAGGTGAGATAGACGTGCCCCTCATGAATGATGGGGCTGCCACTGTATCGCATGGTCACCCAGAAATTGGACCAGGCAGCCTTTGGCGCGGCCTCTTTAACGTATTGATAGGCCCTCAGTCCCACGTCCTTCGCACCGCTGTAAACGACCAGCCAATCCCCCTGCGTCACCGGGGTGGACTGGCCACCGCCTTCCACTGTCCACTGCACTTTGCCATCCGCCGGGGAAAGACCATACACGGCATTGGCACCGACGATCAGCAGCACCGGAGGTCCAGAAGCCGGTGTCCACAGAGTCGGGCTGCTCGTGTTGCCCTTGGCTTCTTTTTGTTCCCACAGCAATTGGCCATCTTTGGTGGAAAAGGCCTGGGCACGACCAGCCGCCATGTAAACTCGATCACCCACCACTAAAGGAGATGCCGCAGGGCCACCGGCAGGCAGAGCGGCCTTCCAAATCATTTTGCCATCCTTTTGGTTCAGGCAATAGAGATGCGTGCTGCCAGCAGCATACACTTTTTCATCCACCACCGCCGCGGTGCTGCTGGAGCTACGGCCTGTGGGCTTACCCTCGACCTCGAATTTCCACGCTTGTTTACCTGTGTTCAGATCCAGGCAGACGACAACATCCTTGGCCACCTTGATCGTATTGGGCACAGCGGTCATCAGCTTGTCTTTGACAGGCTGGGAGAATTTCTCTTCTTCCATCCATTGTTTTAGCTCATCCGCATTGGCGAAGGGTTTGCCTTCACGCTTAGCCACCCGGCTCAGTTCTTCCAATGGCAATGCCGTCTTCCCCGCCTTGAAGCGGGACTCCGCCCATTTGCCCAGGCTCACATCCTCTTTGGCGGTCAGGTTTTCTTTGCGCCAGGCCGCCAGCCATTCGTCCAGTTTGGATCCGCGCATGGCTGGCATGGAAAGGCGGTCCGCCTCCATCTTTTTCATCAGCTCTGGCGAGACCCCACGGTAGTTCATCTGCTGCATCACCTCGCTATCGATCTCACGCTGCTCGGAAGGCACCTTGTCATGCCAGACCACGGAGATAAACGCCTGCTCCCCCGCAATGACGGGACTGCCGTGGCCACCGAGGTGATCACTAGGAATGAAGTCGCTTTCCCACACCTTGGTTAGGCCGGCTTCAGGAAAGCTTTCGGCGATGGGCGTGGTATCGGTGGAGACTCCGTCCCGGGAAGGACCGCGCCATTGCGGCCAGTCGGCCAGGGCGGTGGAAAGAGACAAAAGGGACAGCGTGGTGACGAGGCGCATAAGGATGCTGGGGTGAACGAAGGCGCTGTAGCGGGCCTTTCATTTTGGCGAGGAATGCCCCATGATGAGACCATGAAGTGGCTGCTGCCCTTGCTTGCTTTTTGCCTTCCTCTGACCTCGCAGGCCCATCCTGCCGATGTCACGCCTTTGCTGGTGCAGGTGGAGAAGCAAAAGCTGGAGTTTCGCTTCACCTTGAATCTGTTCACGCTGGGGAAAATGGTCAGCCTTGATCTGGATGGTGATCATCGTTTGGCTCCTTCGGAACTGGAGGCTGCAAAACCCGAGATCGCCAGATTCCTCCGGGAGCATTTCATGCTGCGCCTCAACGAAAAACCAGCCAAGCTGGGAGGCATCGCCAACTTTGCCCTCCTCTGGCCCCCGAACGAAAGCGTGGACCTGCGCGAAGTCGAACGCGCCGTGGATGTGACTTTTGTTCTGCCCTGGCCTGAGGTCATTGCCAATGTCTGGATGGAGTTCACAGGTCTTTCCCAGTGGGGAGAACTGGCCACAATCCAGGCGACCTACGAGCAGGGAGATTTGCGCATGCAGGTGCCCTTCAGTCAGACAGAGCCTGACTACTTTTATGACACGGGCTTCGTCGCAGAAGAGTTTTTCCAGGTGCCTGCAGCTAAACCGACTCCAGCCACGCCCATGTGGGCCGTGTATGCATTTGGGGCCTTCATTCTCATGGTCTTTCCGATTGCCTACCTGTCCATATTTCGAAAGCCCACGAAAGGCGGAGCGCAAAGTCCCCCGTAAGGTTGACAAAGCGCCTCCTTCTGGCCGATTACACCCCTCATGAGAGTCCCAACCTGCCTCTTCGCCCTTTTGTCCTTCAATCTCGCTGCCCAGGCGGCCACCTCGGAGCACGATGTCGTGATCTATGGCGGCACTTGCGCGGCCATCACCTCGGCTGTGCAGGTGAAAAAGATGGGCAAATCCGTCATCATCGTCAGCCCTGACAAACACCTCGGTGGCCTCAGCAGTGGCGGCCTCGGTTTTACCGACACTGGCAACAAGGCGGTCATCGGCGGCCTGTCCCGCGAGTTTTATCATCGCATCTACATGCACTATCAAAAGGACGAATCCTGGGTGCAGCAGAAGAAAAGCGAGTATGGCAACAAAGGCCAGGGCACCCCTGCCATGGACGGCGAGAACCGCACGATGTGGATCTTTGAACCCAGCGCAGCGGAAAAGATCTTCGAAGCCTGGATCAAGGAACAAAACATCACCGTGGTGCGTGATACCTGGCTGGACCGCGCCAAAGGCGTGAAAAAGGAGGGCGATAAAATCGTCTCCATCACCACGCTGGATGGCAATACTTACGCGGGCAAGATGTTCATTGATACCACCTATGAGGGCGACCTCATGGCTGCAGCCGGCGCAGACTACCACGTAGGCCGCGAGGCCAACAGTGTCTATGGCGAAGAGCACAATGGCATCCAGGTGGGCGTGCTGCATCACCGCCACCACTTCGGTGCAGTGAAGAAACCCATCAGCCCCTACAAGATTCCGGGCGATCCCAAAAGCGGCGTGCTGGCCCGCATCAGCACAGAAGATCCCGGTGTGAAAGGCGAAGGCGACAAACGTGTGCAGGCTTACTGTTTCCGTGCCTGCTACACCAATGACCCGTCCAACCGCATCCCCTTCCCCAAACCTGAAGGCTACGATGCCAACCAGTATGAACTGCTGCTGCGCGTGCTGAACACCGGCTGGGGCGAGTTTTTCGAAAAGTTT
>DMMK01000073.1 GCA_003453085.1 Verrucomicrobiales bacterium | reverse complement strand
GTTCGAGTCCGACCACCGGCACCACCCCTTGATTTCAAGGGGTTACACAAAAAAGGCCCGACTCAGTGAGTCGGGCCTTTTTGTGACCTGGAGCCAAAAAAGTTGTCACTGATTTACAGGGACTGAAGGCTCCACCAGCATCGCACCCGCCACTGAGCGCCCTTCGTGTTCATCTCCCTCGGCAAGGGTCGATCTGTGAGGCTGGATCATTTTGTATCTACGGATTCAAGGAGATTGAAATCATTCGCGAAAATTTTAAACAGCGATTTTTTAATTCCTACTCGACAAAGAGGAATAACAGGCCATTTAATCTCATACTCATTCAGTATGGGTTTAGTTGTGAGGTCAAAAACCAGCAACGCTGCCGATCCGAAAATGGAAGGCGCCCTCTCAATTTCAAGGCTCCACGCCCATCCGACCTGCATTCAGGAAGAGGGCCTCCACACCGTTATGAAACTCCCCCATATCCTCCGCCCGCTGCTGTTTCTCAGCCTGGGGCTGCCCCTCCTGTCTCCGGCTACCGACGTCATCAAAACCTGGGACGGCGACGCCAACAATGCGCTCAACAACGCCAGCAACTGGAACAATGAGCAGCGGCCGACCTTCGGTGCCGCCGCCAATACGGATGCTCTGCTCTTCCCAGGCACGGGCACAGGCATCATCAATGTGAACCTGGATGCCACATCGAAAAGCATCCTTGTCAGCGGAGATCTGGGCTACACCTTCCAGGGGGCCTTTCCCCTGCGCCTGGGCGATACCAGCACGGGCACGGTGCAGCCGAACTCCGGCTTCTTCATCAACAACAGCACGGCCAATCTGGCCCTGACCACCACGGGCGGTGTGTTCTTTTCCTTTGGCAAGCTGGAGGCCGCAGGCAGCACGATCTCCGTCGGGGCCAACAGCTTCATTGACATCGGCAACGGCGCGGCCACCACCGGGCGCAACCTCGTCATCACCGGCCCGAACAACGTGACCATCAGCGGCCTGATCTCCGGTCTGGGCACCCAGACGAGCCAAGGCGGTCACCTGATCAAACAAGGTCCCGGCAGCCTCCTGCTCAACGGCAGCAGCGCCGCCTGGAATGGCCGCATCTTCCTGGAAGAAGGCAGCATCCGCATCAACCGCGCCACTTCCCTGGGCTCTGCCGCTGGCGATACCGTGCTGGGCGGTGGTCTCTCCACTGGCAGGCTGGAAATCTCCGGCAGCATCGCCGTGGATGAGCCCCTGGTCATCTCTGGCCGCAGCAGCGCGGACGCACCTCTGCTGGTCAATCTATCCGGAAACAATCTCCTCACCAGCCCGCTGCTGCTGAATACAGGCGGCACAGAGTATGCTCTGCGCTCGGACTCAGGCACAGTAACCGTGCAAGGTACCATTGACTATGGTGACAGCGTGGGTGCCACCACCCTCCATCTGCAAGGCGATGGCATCGGCCAGATCGCAGGCATCATCGGTGCCGGTGGCGATGCCCTGGGCATCACCAAAACAGGTCTGGGCACCTGGACCCTGAGCGGGGCCAATGCCTTCACCGGCCCGGTACAGATCAATGCAGGCCGCCTCGATCTCACCACGGCCCATGCCGCAGAAAACGCCATCACCGTGGCCGAAGGGGCCACGCTGGGCCTGCAAGTGACCGTCCCGGGACAAAGCGTGGAAGCGACTTCCGTAAATCTTTCCGGCACCTCTGGTGCCGCGCTGGCCTTTGATCTGGGCAGTCTTGGAAACCCCTCTGTTCCGGTGCTCAAAACACCAGCTCTCAGCGTCACAGGTGTGGTTGGAGTGACCCTGAAAGGTGGCGGCTTGAGCATCGGGCAGATTCCTCTCCTGGACTATGACGGCAGCATTGGCGGTGCCGGATTTGCAGGCTTGCAACTCGCGGAAGTGCCTGCGCGTGTCACCGCCTCCCTGGTGGATGACAGCTTGAACGGTCTCGTTCTGCTGAATGTGACCGGCTTTGACCTGCCCCGCTGGACGGGCGAAATCAATGCCGTTTGGGATATCAATGATGGAACAGGCACAGGCACCACCAACTGGCGCGAGGTGAACAGCGGCGCTCTCACACGTTACCTCCAGGGGACATCCGCCACAGATTCCGTGGTCTTTGACGACACCGCCAGCGGGCCGACTACCGTGACCCTCAGCGGGCCACTGACACCGGCCTCCGTCCTGGTCAACAACACGGACAAGACCTACATCTTTGACGGACCCGGCAATCTGGAGGGCCCCGGCAGCCTAACCAAGAATGGAACCGGCAGCTTGATCCTGCTCAACACCACCGCCAGCACCTACACAGGCACGACCACCATCAACGCAGGCACTGTCCAGGTAGGCGATGGCATCACCGCGCTGGCAGGCAGCCTGGGCAATGGCCCAATCATCAACACTGGCACCTTGCTGCTGAACCGTCCAGATGCCTACACCCTCAGCGGTGCAATCAGCGGTGCGGGCAGCATCATCAAGCTGGGCGCAGGCACGACAACCCTCTCTGGCAACAGCAGCTTCACCAGCGAACTGCAAGTGAATGCAGGCACCCTGCGGCTGGCCAACGCCAACGCCCTCGGCGACACAGCAGGGGCCACCGTCGTGGCGGATGGCGCGGCGCTGGACCTGAACGGCCAGCTTCTCCCAGAGGGCGAAATCGTCCGTATCAGCGGCCAGGGCATCGCCCAATCCGGTGCGCTGATCAACACAGGCGCAGGCGGTGCGGGCGTGGGATTGAAAAAGCTGGTTTTGACCGGCCCCGCCACCCTCGGCGGTTCCGCACGCTGGGACATTCGCGAAAGCCCGGGCGGCGTGAATGCCAACGGCCATGATGTCACCAAGACAGGTTCCAATGTCATCCAATGGTACAACATCGGCGAAACTCATTTGGGCAACCTTTTCATCAACGGAGCAAGCAGCCGACTGACTCTGGCCGGAAACACTACCGCCGGAGACCGTCCGGGTGAAATCCGCATCGAATCTGGAGCTCAACTGGGACTGGAAGAAAGCACGGTGCCCGTCACCAAGCCGATCTTTGCAGATCTCGGCACGATCAATGCCACAGGTGGCACGACCAATGTCATCAGCAGCACCATCCACATCACCAATGGGCTGACGGTCAATGCGGCCGCATCAACAGAGATCGTCCTAGCTGGCAAGATCACCGGGAGCGGCAGCCTAACAAAAACCACGACAGGTATCGTCAAAATCACCGGCGATACGAATGACTACAGCGGCACCACCACCATCAGCCAAGGAGCATTCTGGATCGGCAACGACGGCCCCACCGGTAACTTGCCTTCAGGTGAAATCATCAACAATGGCAACCTCATCTTCCGCCGCAGCGGTGCCCCGCTGGTCATCTCACAAAAGACCTCCGGCATCGGCCAGATCACTCTGCCAAATGCCATCCCAGATTCCAATGACTACGTCGTCACCCTCACTGGCGACAATACCTTCGAAGGCAATGTCACGCTGCGCCGCGCCTTCCTGAAAATCACCAACAGCAATGCGCTTGGCAAAACGCTGCCACCAGCAGCAGAAGGCGAACCTGCCCCCACCAAGCTTGTGGACATCTCCACCGCACGCAGACCCACGCTGATCTTAGACGGCAGCGCTGGAGACATCACCCTGGCCCCGACCATCCTTTTCACCACCAGTAGCGACGGCCCGACGGGTGCTATCCTCAACCAGGCTGGCAACAACGTCATCCAGGGAAGCATTGACCTAACCAATGCCAGCGGCGGCAATACCCGCATCCTCGTCTCTGGCGGCACACTTACCCTGGCCGGCCCAGTGCGCTCTGCAGCCGCAGCCACAAGCACCCGTGGATTGCTGTTGGATGGCAGTGGATCTGGCTTTGTGACAGGCATTCTCAGCAACGGAGGCCCCTTTGCCCTCACGGTGCAAAAACTCGGCACAGGCACCTGGCTGCTGGATGCCGCGAACACCTACACAGGCAACACCACAGTGACTGCCGGCACACTGAAAATCGGCGCAAACGGCAGCCTGGCCAACAGCACAAACATTGATCTGGCCACGGAAGGCGTGCTGGATGTCACCGATGCACCCGGAGGCTTGGCCCTCGCAGCCAACCAATCCCTGCGCGGAACCGGCACGCTTCAGGGTGCGCTTATCCTGGGAAGCAATGCCTTCCTCAATCCTGGCTCTGGAGCAGTTGCGGGCTCACTCCGCATCACCCAAAACCTGACCCTCCAGGGCGGCACTTTCCAGATCGGCATCACGCCACCACCTGCCGAAGGGACCCCCTTTAATGATGCAGTCTCCGTCGGTGGCGATCTCGTGATCGCTGGCCCGAGCAGCATCGAACTCGGATCCACGGGTGTCCTGCTGAACGGCAGCTACCGTCTGATCAATTACACAGGCAGCCTAACTGGAGATACCGCAAACCTGACCCTCATCAATCCCACTCGCTACATCACTGCACTGGATGTCAGCACCCCAGGGGTTGTCCAACTGAACGTCGGCGGCACCGCAGGTAACCTCGTCTGGTCAGGCAATGGCACGACCAATGTCTGGGACCGCACAACCACCAGCACCTGGAATGCCGGAACAGAGCTATTTTACCAGTCCGATGCCGTCACCTTTGATGACAGCAGCACCAATCCCAATGTCACCCTGACAGGCGTGCTCACGCCTTCCTCCGTCGTGGTCTCCGCGACGCAAAATTATGTCTTCGGCGGCACCGGCTCCATCGGCGGATTCACCGACCTAACCAAAAGCGGCACCGGAAGCCTGACGCTGAACACCGCCCACAGCTTTACCGGCAAGGTGAAGATCACCGCAGGATCCATCATTCTGGGAACAGGAGGCCGACTGAACGGCACCCGCTGGATCGAGGTGGATGAGGGAGCCCTTCTGGATGTGCAGGCCGTGGTGGCCGGTATCACCTTTGGCGGCACGGTGGAATCCCGCATCATCAGTGGCCGCGGCACGCTGAATGGCAGCTACATCATCAATGGCCTGGCCGGCATTCATCCCGGCACCTCTTCCCTGGAGGGCGACATCAGCACTGCCGGAGATGGCATCGGCATCCTGAACTTTGGTGGCAATCTCACCCTGGGAGCTGCGGCGCTGCCGGGCTTCCCACGCGTCACATTGCGCCTGGCCGGGCCGACGGGCCAGGTAGCAAACCCGCTGGATACGCCCAGCGTGGCCGTCTTTGGCAGCACGGTGCCCACCCAGCATGATTATCTGGCCATCGCCGGGATCCTTGCCCTAGATGCAGGCAGCACGATCCGGATCGAACTGGCAGAAGGCTACACCCCGGCCCTGGGCGATGTGTTTAATCTCGCCAACTGGAGCAGCCTGAACACCGATGCGGATGCCAATGGCACTGGCTTCAATCCCCTCCTCCTCACAGACCTAGAACTGCCAGCTCTGCCTGTGGGCCTGTATTGGAACCGCAGCCTCTTTGTGACCGACGGCCTGCTCTTCATCAGTCCTGAGCCCCCCGTGGTGGGCGGCATCCAGTTCACCCCCGCTGCCACGGTGAATCCAGGCACGGAAGTCACGGCCAGCGCGCCGGTGACAGGTTTGGAGCCCTACACTTACCAGTGGAACTTCAACAACGCCCCCATCCTCAATGCGACAAGTGCCACGTACAGTTTCACCGCCAGCGAGGCCTCCCAGGGCAGCTACACCGTCACCGTCACCAACCCTGCGGGCTTCACCACCAGCGCTCCGGCGCTGCTGACGGTCAATGACCCAGTGGCGTTCGCTGACTCCCCCGACAGTGTCACCCTGAATCCGGGGGCTGATGCGGCCTTCACCGTGCAGGCCACCGGCACCGGTCCCTTCACCTACCAGTGGCGGAAAAACGGCACTCTGATTCCCGATGAAACAGAGGACACTCTCTCGGTGCTTTCGGTCACTGAAGAGGACCAGGGCGACTATCAGGTTGCCGTGACCAACGTCGTCGGCACACGCCTGAGTGATCCCGCCACACTTTTGGTTAACGATCCCGTGACCTTCACCGTCCCCCCAGCCCCGCAGGGTGCCCTGGTGGGCGGCAGCGCCACCTTCAGCGTACAGGTGGCGGGCACGGGCCCCTTCAGCTACCGCTGGCGGAAAAACGGCACCGACCTCCCAGGTGAGGCCGCAGCCCAGGCGACCTTCACCTTGAGCAATCTCGCACTCAGCGATGAAGGGACCTACTCCGTGCGGGTGACCAACATCGTCGGCACCGCCATCAGTGAACCTGCCGCCCTGGTGGTGGCCGGAGACACGCCGAAAATCATCAGCCTCACGCCCCATCAGCTTCGCAGTGTGGGGACAAACGTGGTTCTCCATGTCCAGGCAATCGGCCAGCCGCCGCTGACTTACCAGTGGTATCTAGGCTCCGCCAAGGTGGCCGGGGGCACCGCTGCCCAGCTCAGTCTGAACAACGCCCAGCTTAAAAACGCTGGCACCTACCGCGTGGACGTCAGCTCCGGCGCTGAAGCCCCCGTGAGCAGCGTAAATGTGGAAGTGGGCCTGGTGGATGCGGCTGAACGCACCCTCACCCTGGCCAGCGGCGGAGCCACCAAGCTGGAGGTAAAGACCGGCGGTGCAGGCCTGACCTATGCTTGGCAAAAAGATGAGACCTTCCTGACCTCGGCCGAACGCATCACCGGGGTGGACAAAAACATCCTCAGTCTGGCCAAGCCCCTGGGCGAGGAAGACTCAGGGCTTTACCAACTTGTGGTTAGCGGCCCCGGCGGCACGCTCACCACCCTGGGTCACCGTCTCAGCATCTTCACGGAAGCACCCGTCATCACGGAAAATCCTCCCCTCTTCCCGGCGGCCATCGTCGGGGGTGACTTCACGCCCTACACCATCCAGGTGGATCCGGTTCCCAAGAAAGCTCCTCTTTCCTACTCAGCAGCAGGGCTGCCTCCAGGCCTGAAAATCGATGTCAAGACAGGCCGCATCACCGGTCGGCCAACGGTGGTTTCCAAAGATCCGCTCGGCTACCTGGTGAAGCTCACCGCCACCAACTCCAAAGGCAAAGCCACCGCCGAGGGGCGGCTGATCGTCCAGGCCCTGCCAGAAAACGTCATCGGCACCTTCGCAGCTCCGATTGGCCGCGAGGCCACGCTGAACAGCAACCTCGGCGGCCTGCTGGAACTGACCGTGACCAAAACAGGCTCCTACACGGGCAAGCTGACGCTGGGCAGCACGGCGCTGGCCTTGAAGGGTGCCCTCATCGTGACACCCGCCATCGGTGAGACGGCCAGCACCCAGACGATTCAGCAGACCGTCCTTCGAAAAGCCCTGCCCAGCCTGGACCTCACGCTCACCTTGGATGCCCCGAACAACCGCATCTCCAGCGGCCAGATCACGGATGGCACCGCCACGCTCAGCTTCACCGGCTGGCGCAATGTGTGGGTCGCCAAGACCCGTCCTGCTCCCACCGAACTGGGGGCCTACCACACCTTCACCCTGGAGATTCCCGAAACATCCCTTGGCGTGGACAGCATCCCTCAGGGAAGCAGCTACGGTTCCTTCACCGTGAAACCCGACGGCAAGCTGGCCATCGCCGGCAAACTCGCCGACGGCGAAGCACTGACCTTCGCGGGCTTTGCAGGTCCGCAGGGAGAGATCGCCCTCTTCAAGACACTGTATAAAACCGTGGAAAAAGGCTCCGTCGCCGGAAGCCTGGACATCAACAAGCCCGACCTCGCGGGGACAGTCACCTGGAACCGTCCAGCCACACCCTCCGACAAACATCGCGTCTATAGCTCAGGCTTCCCTGGCATCCTCACTCTGACGGCCATCGGTGGCGAATACACCGCCCCGGTCTCGCCACTGGTCTTCCTGAACCAGGCAGCAGGGAGCAACGCCACCCTGGGCTTCCAGGAAGGCGGCCTCGAGGCCCTCGTGCCATCACCTGAAGTGCTGGACATCGCTGTGAGCATCGGGGCCAAGAGCAAAACCACCGTGCCCCTCAGCACCACCAACCCCAGCAAGGTCACCCTGACCCTGACGGAGAAGACCGGTGTCATCAAAGGTAACTTTAACCTCGAGAACCCCAACCCCCTGCCCGCTGGCAAACCGGCCCTCATCAAACAGGCCGTCAAGTTTGAAGGCATCGCCATCCGGACCGCCGAGGGGCCCAAAGCAGTAGGCTTCCAGCTCATCCAGCAACTCCCCAGCGAAACCTCACCAACCGCCACCCTCACCCCGGTCCTTTCCGGTCAGGTCACGTTGGAACCCTGATTGGGCGCCAATCAATGGAATAGCCAGTCATTGGAACTTCACCGACCAATGGCTGGCTAGGCCAGCAGTCCGGCTTTACTGCTTTTCCGGTCATTCATCTCGTGATCAGTCAGCAGGAACTAATCTTGGTTTTACTGAAACACACTTCTCCAAACACCAGCCTAACCATGGATTTGCTAACCCAGTGAATCCAGTCTCGGCAGCTTTTGTTTAAGCGTCAGCACCGGAGCAAACAAATCTCCGTCGGTTTTCAGGCGTTGGAAGACTTGTTTCGGCTCAAAGGCGAGGACCTTTCTGCGGCGCACGGCGGCGTCCACCTCTTCCCAGGTGACTGGAGTCGAAACCGTGGGGCGCTCCTTGGCACGCAGTGAATAGACGTTCACCGTGGTTTTGTGATCGTCGTTTTGACTCCAGTCCACCAGCACCTTGCCCTTCCTTAATTTTTTCAACATGCGGGACACCACCAGCTCGGGAAGCTGTTGTTCCAGGGCCTCCGCCACGGTCTTGGCAAAAGCTTTCGTGCGATCATAATTCACCGCCGTGTTCAGTGGCACATAGATCTGCAGCCCTTTGGATCCCGATGTTTTGGGAAAGCTCTGCAGGCCCAGCGAATCAAACAGGTCCTTCAAATGCAGCCCCACCCGCGCGCAAGTGATGAAGTCGGCAGGAGGGCCGGGATCTAGATCAAACGCAAGCACGCTCGGGCGTGTCGGTGCGGTCTTCCGATGCAGGAAAGTGTGGAATTCCAGATTCGCCAGATTCGCCACCCACACCAGGGTGGGCAGATCGCCGATGACGCAGTAATCAATGAATCCGTCCGTCTTTTCCACCCGGGTAGTTTTCACCCATTCAGGATGGTGGTACGGACATTGGAT
>DMMK01000234.1 GCA_003453085.1 Verrucomicrobiales bacterium | reverse complement strand
CACCCACGTCGTTGATGACGGCCATGCCCGTCTTGGGGGTGGTCTCCAAAATATGCCGCATCCGGTCCTGCAGCAGGGCCCAGGCATCCGGCGTGCCGGGAGCCGTCGAAGGCGTGCGATAATTCGCCAACTGCACGAACTAGAAGGAAAACTCATCCCCCCAGCGCTGCCGCCAGTCGCGGATCATCAGCGGCAGCGACTCGTCATAGGGCACGGCCCCCGCCTTGGCATTGCCTTCCCCCTGATACCAAATGGCCCCGCGCAGCGTGTAGCCGACGAAGGGGTGGATCATGGCATTAAAAAGCACGCCCGGTTTGCCCTCTGTCAGCAGCGGTGGTTTGGGGACCATCGGCTTCTTGGGCAGACGCTTGCGCACTTCCGCCGATTTGCCCTTGGCCGCTGCCACGGTGGCTTTCCACTTTTCCAGCCTGGCTTCGTAGCCCGCACGGGCTGCCGTGGGTTCATAACTGGCAGCTTCGGCCATGAGTTTGTCCACCAGGGCCTTGCTGGCCGGGTGTGTATTCAGAGCCTCGCGGCTGGTGAAAGTTTCCACCGGCTTGCCTCCCCAGCAGGTCTTCAGCACCCCCACGGGAATGCCCAGTTCTTGGTGCAGCTTCAGCGCAAAGAAAAACGCCACGGCGGAATAGCCCGGCACCGTCTCCGGACTGCACAGTGACCACTCGCCCTCAATATCCCCCTGCGGCTCCGCCGCCGTCACCAGCGGTGCATTGAACATGCGCAGCCCCGGGTAGTTCGCTTTCGCCATCAGCTCCGCATAAGCAGGCACCCGGTTCATGGTGAAGTACATGTTCGATTGGCCTGAGGCGATCCACACTTCCCCCACCAGCACATCTTTGAGGACCACGCTTTCAGCCCCTGCGGTGATCTTCAGCTCGCTTCCTTCGGCATCGGCAGGGCCGGTTTCGATCGTTGCCCGCCAATGTCCCTCAGCGTCTGCTTTGGCCGCAGCCGTCTTACCTTTGAAAGCCACCATCACCTCGGCCTTTGGATCCGCCTTCCCCCAAATCGCCGCCGCGCGCTCCCGCTGCAGGATCATGTGATCGCTGAAAAAATGCGGCAACGAAAGCTCTGCCAGAACACTACCGGGCAGGCTGAGGAAAAGGACGGCCAGGGAACTGCGTGAGAAAAATTTCATGATGGATCTGCCCCCATGAACGCTCACGGTTTCAAGACCTTGCGAAACAGTGTCCGCAAAAAAGTAGAAATCGGTCTAACCAAAAGGTGTGTCCTCACGAATTTCTCACCTCCTTGATTTCACGGCTATGGGAGGCAGCGCTGAGCCTCCGTTGCGAACTCTCCACCCTCTCTTGGCACAATGGCACGTGGCCGCAATACCAGCAGCCGCGGCCCGTAGTCCGCTCTGAATCTCCACAGAATCCGACCATGAAAATGCATCGCTTGTGCTCCGGCCATCACGCCAATCTCTTCACCACCGCCCAGGGCCGTCGTGATTTTCTCCAGGTGGGTGCCATGGCAGGGCTGGGACTCACGCTGCCGCATTTGCTAAAGCTGCAGGCAGCCCAGATGAACCTCCCACCCGTGGAGACCTACAAGCCCGTCGCCACCTCCATCATTCACATCTACCTCCCCGGCGGCATCGCCCAGCATGAATCCTGGGATCCGAAACCCTTTGCCGCACCAGATTACCGTGGCCCTTTCAGCCCGGTCAAAGGTGTCACTGGCGAATACGTGGGCGGGCAGTTTGCGAACATCGCCAAGATCCTGGACAAGATCAGCATCATCCGGTCCGTGACCCATGGCGAGGCCGCCCATGAGCGGGGCACGCACAACATGTTCACCGGCTACCGCCCCAGCCCAGCGATCAAGTTCCCCAGCTTCGGCACCATCATCTCCCACGAGCAAGGCCCGCGAAACAATCTGCCGCCCTACATTGCCATTCCCAACATCATCGCACCGGACCAAGGCAGCGGCTACCTCAGCAGCGCCTTTGGCCCCTTTGCCCTCGGCAGTGATCCGGCGGATAAAAACTTCACCGTGCGCGATCTCGCTGCCCCCAAGGACATTGATGACCGCCGCTTCGAGCGCCGCCGGTCCCTGCTCGCCGCCGTGGATGAACATTTCCGCAGCCATGAAAAATCCGACGGCCTCACTGCCATGGACAGCTTTTATGATGCGGCCTACAACCTCATCAGTTCCACCCAAGCCCGCGAAGCCTTCAACCTCAATTCCGAGCCTGACAAACTGCGCGACGAATACGGGCGCAATGCCGCTGGACAACGCTTTTTGTTAGCCCGTCGCCTCGTCGAGGCAGGCACCCGCATGGTCTCAGTGAACTACGGCAGTTGGGATCATCACTCCAACATCAAGGGTGCCTTTGAAAGCCAGGCCCCGCAGTTCGATGTCGCCTTTGCCCGGCTGATCAAGGACCTGGATGAACGCGGCATGCTCGACACCACGCTGGTGCTCGTCAGCTCTGAATTTGGTCGCACGCCCAAGATCAACTCCACCAATGGCCGCGACCATTACCCGCGTGTCTTCTCTGTAGCGATGGCGGGCGGTGGCGTGAAAAAGGGCTTCGTCTATGGCAAGTCCGATGCCCTCGGTGCCGAGCCTGAGGAAAACCCAGTCGGCCCCGAAGATCTCGCCCGCACGATGTATCGTTTGCTCGGCATCAACGCATCTAAGCGCTTGGTCTTAGAAGGGGTGCGCCCGATCGACATCGTCAATGGCGGTCGCTTGCTCACGGAACTGATCGCGTAGGGCGACCCTGGACGGCACGGCTTACTTCTTCGCCACAGACCAGCGCTCGACGTTGTTCTCCACCGCTGGCAGCGTCTTCAGGTAGTCGTAGATCGCCCCCAGGTCTTCCTCGGTCATGTTTGCATACATGGTCCAGGGCATGACGGTCTGCATTTCGCCTTTGGCCGCATCCACCGGCATGGGTTTGAAAGTCCCCGGCGCATAGGCTTTGAAACGGTCCACAAACATCTGCTTGGTCCACGCGCCGATCCCCGTGACGGCGTGGGGCGTGATGTTGGGCGAGCGCACCGTGCCGCTGGGCATCGCAAACTCAAAGCCGCCTGCATAGGGCTCGCCCACACGTTTGCCCTTCTCCATCTTCGTGTGGCACTCCGTGCAGCCTGCCGCATTCGCCAGATAGCCGCCATAAGCGATGACGTCCGTCTTGGCAGGCAGCGGCACGGGCTGGGCGGGCTGCGGCATGAGGTGCATGATCACATTCACCGGCGGGTCTGCCTTGGAGGGGCCAGGGCTGCTTTCCACCGCTGGCAGGCTACGCAGATAGGCGATGATGCTGTACACATCCTCCGTCGCCATTTTGCCATAGGAAGGATAAGGCATGATGGGGAAGAGCGGATGCCCGTCCTTGCTCACTCCACTTGTGATGGCGCGATACAGTTCGCCATCGGTCCAGCCCTTGAGGCCATAAGGCGTGATGTTCGGGGCGATAAAAGAACCTGGGAAATTCATCGTCTGGTCAAACTTCTCACCGCCCATGCCCAGGCTGCCCGGTTTCAGCGGCCCCGAAAACACCGCCCAGTCACGCGTGCTGTGGCAGTCCATGCAAACCGCCACACTGTTGGCCAGATAGGCCCCACGCGCCAGGCGCTCCGGCGTGGCCTCCACCTTCAGTTCCGCCTGCACAGGGATGTTGGGCAGGTAGTTCATCACATAATACACCCCGCCCGCGACGAGGAGAAGAGCGAGAACCAACAGGGTGCCGAGGACTTTAAGCAGTTTTTTCATTAGTGACTTCTGCTAGCAAGGAGACCTCCCTTTGCAAGGCCGATCCCAAACAATGGCTAAAGGATTCGAGCATCTAGACACGCATGCAGTTAGTCCAACAACAGCCGCTCACCGCGCTTGCCAACACGCCTCAACCATCGCACCCCTTTCATCCACATGAAGACACTTCTTTTTCTTATTCTCACCGTGCTCGCCCTGGGCCGGTCTTTCAGCCAGGCGGAGCAGTTCGTTCTCTTTGATGTGACGTTCCCCTTTACCAAGGCCGATGCGGACAACAGCATGCCCAGCAAGTCCCACTACTACGTCAAAAGCGACCGCCTGAATCCCCAGCGACCCAAGGACTGGACCAGCCCCGTGGACTACCGCAACGGCACCGTGCATGTGCGGCTGGAGGTGCTGGAAAAACCCGAGGGCGGCGCACCCACCACCTGGAGTGTCTGTTACATCCCCTACAAAGGCCAAAACCATGGCTACGGTTGCATCGGCACCGGGGCCTATCAGGAAAAAGGCGTGTATGAAAAGGACATCGCCATGACCAGCTTCTGGCAAAACAACGACATCCTCTGGGACCAGGGCATCAAAGAAATGCACCTCGTCCTGAAGGATCACACCAACACCCACGCGCACAAGCGTCCCGACGCCGAGAAGTTCTTCCCCACCCGGGTGCGCATGACGCTCATCCAGGTCTCCAAAGGAGACACGTACGATCCAAAGTTGCTGCCAGAGCAAACAGAAACGGCAGTGAAGAAATGAAGTCTCTCGGCAGAGAGCGATTCACTTCTTCACGCAAGAATCGTTAAATCTGGTTAGGCCTGGGCTGCTCAATGCCAGTGGCCGCGATGGTAGCCTGAATGCCGGTAAGACGAACGACGGTAATGCCCGTTATAACGACGGTCATAATGACGGTTATTGTTGTTGTTCGCCAGACTGTAGGCCAGCAAGCCAGCGGCAGCAGCGCCGAGCACCGCCCCCTCAGGGGTCACTACTTGCTGCGGCCTGCCATAGGCATCGTAAGCGGTGGTGCAACTGGTGAGGGTGGCACCCAGAAGCAGGACCACGATAAAAGAATGGAATCGAGTTTTCACAACAACTCTGACGAGATGCCGCAAACGCGTATTCAATCTCTTCGCATCATTTGCGCTGAAGCCTCTACTCGGCCACCGCCGCCAGCCAATCCAGCCGACGTTGCAGTTTGGACTGCCGCTCAGCATTCGGCTTCGGATAAAGAATGGGGTACCAGGCGCTCATCACCGCCGCGCGTGCAATGAGGCTCTGGTGCAGCGCCTCTTCGTGAATCTGCCCGCCCGCCTCACGATACGCCCCCAGGATCTGGTCCACCGTGTCGTGATCTTCCTCCAGGATCTTCGCATTCCAGATGATGGAGGCGAGGTCCCACTCCACAGGGCCGGAGAAGGTATCTTCCCAGTCCGCCCACAGCAGGCCCTGGGTGGTGTTCATCAGGTTGCCCAGATGCGCATCACCGTGCAGGGGCTGATGCGGAAAGGCCTCCAGTTTGTCCAAAGAACTCGTTAGGCATCCACTCAGCAAAGACAGCATGTCCTCGGGAAACAGCCCGCGTTCCCGGAGAGTGGTCAAAAGACCCAGGCTTTCCGTCAGGATGGCCAGCCTCGGCAAGGGCTCCGGGAAACTGCGAAGAACCTCATGGCAATGCTGCAATGTCCTCCCAATCTCCACTGCATCCGGCGCTGTATCCACAGTTGAAACGTATAACCAAAAGTTTAGCGTGTATCCCAGGTGCTCATGCGGTTCCTGCGGCAGGTCGGGATGCATTGGCACCACAGGCGCTCCATGCTGCGTCAGGTGGCGTGCCAGCGCCGTCTCACGGGCAAACCATTCCGTGCCCTGGCGCGGCCCGTCCACATCCTGCACCACCCGCGCCACCAGTGTCTCGCTCAGGCGCAGCACCAGCGTGTTTCCATCCTGAAGCACCTCGCAACGGTCCAGCTTTAGACCATGGGCCAGGGCCGTTTCCGTGGCCGCACGAATGGGCAGGTCGAGGTGGCTCATGGGGCAGAGAAGGGGCTGCAGGCGACGACCTTGGCACAATCGGGCAGCGCTGCCCAGCGCACGCGCCAGCCCGCGATCTCCGTCACATACTCGCGGACATTGTCCGCATGATAGGCAGGCTGGGGCTGCAGGGCTAAGGACTGATCCATGATCACCCGCACCTCTTCCGGTGGCGGCTCACACTCCCACAGCACGGGCACCCGCACGGGCGGAGTATCCGCAAAGCTGCTGTTCGCTTCCGGCACGGAGTCTGCGTAACGGATGTACGGTTTGATGTCGAAGACGGGCGTGCCATCCACCAGGTCCACCCCTGAAACAAAAAGGCGCGGGGCTTTATCTCCCTCCAATTCCACCCGGTCCAGTTTCACCACACTCAATGTTAGGCGATTCGGCCGAAAAGGCGACCGTGTGGCAAACACCCCCTTGCGCTCATTGCCCCCTAGCCTCGGTGGCCGCACAGTGAGTGAAGAAGGCTCCTCCTTCACCAGATGAAACTGCGTGATCAGCCACAGATGGCTGAATTCCTCCATGCCTCGCACCGCCTCCACCCGCCGAAAGGCAGGCTCAAATTCGACGATTCCCCACGCCGCAGGCACCAGCCCCGGCTGCCTCGGCACGCCAAACTTGTCCGTGTAGCAAGTCCGCAGCGTGGCGATGGGCGTGATTTCAGGCATGCAGCAAGGGCCGTGCAGAGACTACTTGGACGTCCATTCCTTCACCAGCTTGGCCCCCGCACCCGCACCCATGGCAGCGGTGCCTTTTTGCACCAGCGATCCATCCGTATTGAAGAGGAAGTACACGGGACGGTCCATGCCTTCACTGCCGATCACATCGCGGATGTTCCGGTCTTTAAAGTCCGTGATCACCAGAATGAAATGTTCGCGCACCAGCTTCTTCGTCTCTTCCAGTTCCAGCATGCCTTTGATGTGAAAGGCCTGGCCTTTCTTCTTCTCGTCGTAGGCAAACACCAGCACCCGCTTGTTGTCCTTTTCCCCGCGCTTGATCGCAGCCCCGACGCTATTGCCCGAGGTCATGCCCATGAAAGCCTGCGAATCAAACTCATCCGCCTGCGCCTGGGCGAGGAAGAGAACCAGAAGGAGGAGAGGATGCAGTAGAAAGCGTGGAGTCATGATCTAGCCTGTCCGATGAATGACGCTTGGCAACGACGTTTCTTGGCGCAGAATCGGCATCCACCTCATCCCAGAATCCGCCACGTCAGTTCGATGCCCATGCCTAGCGGCAAAGGGGTGATGGGGCCGGCAGGAGTTTCCAGCAACGGCGTTTGCGAGGGGGCTTTTTCCATTTGGAAACGCTGCGCAGAAGCCGGGAACCCGTAGAAGCCAGGCCCATTGAGGCTGAGGAATCGCTCAAACAGGGCCTTGCCATCAGCGCTGCCCAGATCCACACCCGCCTCTTCAAACGCCATGGCATAAAGCTGTGGCGCACACCCGCCCGTAAAGCAGCCCGCCGCACACCCGCAGGCGGTCGCCTTGGTCGTATGGGGCGCACTGTCGGTGCCTGCAAAAAACTTGCTCTGCCCGGCCTGGGTCACCTGCTGCCGCAGTGCCGCACGATCATCCTGGAACTTCACGATGGGCAGGCAATACAGGTGGTACTTCAGGCCCTGGATCAGGTGCCCCATCGTGTAAAGCAGGTGCTGCGGGGTGATCGTGGCCCCCACGTGGTCCGGGGCCTTCGCCACAAACTCAGCCGCCGTCCGGGTGGTGATGTGTTCGCACACGATGCGCAGTTTCGGATGGGCTTCCAGCAGGCGCGGCATCCGCTCGCCGTAAAACCGGGTCTCGGCATTCTGCTGCGCGTCAATGTAGTCCGGCCCGCTCAGCCCATGCTGCTCACCATGGATGCACAGGATGATGCCCGCCTCCTCCATCGCCTTCAGCACCTCTCCACCGATGAGGTCATCCATCGGCAGGCCGTGCTCGGCATTCGTGGTGCCATGCGGCGGGTAGTATTTGCAGGCGCGCAGCAGGCCGGAGGCCGCTCCTTCGCGGATCCTCGCCGCCGTGGTCTGGCGGGTGAGGTAAAGCGGCACAATCAGTTGCTCAAAAGCATCTGCCCCCGCAGCCCGCAGATCCGCCGAATAACTCTCCAGCGACCAGCCATCCGCCTGCGCTGCGCCAGACACCCGCGACACCGGCGGCTGCGTGTTGGGCATCGCCAGCGCCCCCGCACAGCCCATGTCCACATGCGCCTTCACATAAGCCGCCATGGCAGGCCCTTGGCGAAAGTGCGTGTGGAGGTCAAACCAGCGGGGAAGATCAAGTGTCATCCCCTTCTTTTAGCGGGTGGAGACGAGGGATCAATCTCAAGCTCACACCAGAACACAGCACGCCTTAGCTGGCGGAGTGCGATGGCGGGGATTGATGCCGCACATGCTCCATCAGCGCTTTCAGCGCCTTGCCCTGGTAACGATACGTGTTCCACATCAGCGCCACAGTCCGCAGGGGCTTTTCGCCGCTGAAGGAGCGGTAAACACGCCGGTTGCTCAGGTCCAGCCGACGGGCCATTTCAGGAACGATAGACACCCCATGATCCAGCGCCACGAGTTCTTGCACCGTGGTGAGCTGGCTTGTCCGCTCCACCGTCACCGGTTGCACGGACTGCCGACGGCAAAAAGAGGAGATGTTTTCCGACAGGCAATGGGCCTCGTTCAGCATGACAAACGGATAACCATCCACAGAGGCGACCGCGATGCTTTCCTCCGCCGCCAGCGGATGTCCGGCAGGAAGGACGAGCAGCAACTCCTCGGTGAACAGGGGTTCCACCTCCAGGTATTTGGCGATGATCGGCAGGGCCACGATGGCCAGATCAATGTCTCCATGGCTGCAGCTTTTGATCAGGCTCTCCGTCGTGTCTTCCTGCACAATCACCGAAATATCCGGGTGCTTTTCGGCAAAGCTGCCCAGCAAGCTTGGCAGAAAGTAGGGCGCGATGGTCGGGATGGCCCCCAGTCGTACCCGGCCCCGGCGGCCAGCTTCGGAAAGCTCAGAAAAGGTGTCCTCGACCAGTTTCAGGATCTTCTTCGCCCGCTCGAGAAGGAGTTCCCCCAGATCGGTCAGGACGACCTCGCGCGGCTTGCGTTCAAACAACGGCTGCCCCAGCTGATCCTCCAGTTTTTGGATGGCTCGGCTCAGGGCAGACTGGGAAAGGTTCAGCTCTTCGCCCGCACGGGTGAAGTTTTTCGTCCTCGCCAAAACGACGAATTGCTCAAGGGACTGGATGTCTAGGTCATTCCTCACCTCAAAAGGCTAGCCATGCGCCACACGCATCGCAAGCATTCATATTATGCATTGGATGCATCATCCGTTCTCCCGGAGTTCATTCCCTGTTCGGACGTCCCCCCATCCGCAACTCGACAACCACCCAACCCTACCTGCTATGAAACTACCCAAATTCAGGGCCATGCTCTCCACTCTGATGCTGGCTCCGGTCATGCTGGCACCAGCACAGGACGCTTCGGCCCCCTCTGACAAAAAGCCTGCAGACGACATCAGCAAATGCCCCGTCATGGGCAAGCCCGCGGGTCCCATGAGACACACCGCCGCAGGGGCCATGACCAACAGTGACTGGTGGCCAGAACAGCTCAATTTGAAGATCCTCCACCAAAACTCCCCCAAGGGAAACCCCATGGGAGGCGAGTTCGATTACGCCAAGGAATTTCAAAAGCTCGACCTGGAAGCCCTCCGCAAAGACCTGCGTGAGCTGATGACCACTTCGCAAAAATGGTGGCCGGCCGACTATGGCAACTACGGCCCATTTTTCATCCGCATGGCCTGGCACAGCGCCGGCACCTATCGCCTCAGTGATGGCCGTGGCGGTGCCGGTTATGGCACCCAGCGATTTGCCCCCCTCAATAGCTGGCCGGACAATGCCAACCTGGACAAGGCCCGCCGCCTCCTCTGGCCCATCAAACAAAAATACGGCAACAAGATCTCCTGGGCAGACCTGATGGTGCTCACCGGAAATGTGGCCCTCGAGACCATGGGCTTCAAGACCTTCGGCTTTGCCGGTGGCCGCCCCGACGTGTGGGAACCCGATGAAAACGTGTACTGGGGCGCCGAGAACACCTGGCTGGGCGGGGACAAGCGCTACAGCGGTGAGCGTGACTTGGCCAACCCGCTGGCTGCTGTGCAGATGGGCCTGATCTATGTGAACCCCGAAGGTCCCAACGGCAACCCCGACCCCATCGCCGCCGCGCGCGATATCCGCGACACCTTTGCGCGTATGGCCATGGACGATGAAGAAACCGTGGCGCTCATTGCGGGTGGCCATACCTTTGGCAAGACCCATGGCGCGGGCGACGCCGCGCTGGTGGGCAAGGAGCCCGAAGGCGCAGGCATCGAGGAGCAGGGCCTGGGCTGGAAGAGCAGCCATGGTTCTGGCAAGGGCGGCGACACCATCACCAGCGGCCTGGAAGTCACCTGGACCACCACGCCCACGAAGTGGAGCAACAACTTCTTCGAAAACCTGTTCGGCTTTGAGTGGGAGCTGACCAAGAGCCCGGCCGGCGCCAAGCAGTGGAAGGCAAAGGGGGCGGAAGCCTCGATCCCGGACGCCTTCGACAAGTCGAAGAAGCACGTGCCGACGATGCTGACGACCGACCTGTCGCTGCGCTTCGACCCGGCCTACGAAAAGATCTCGCGGCGCTTCTACGAGAATCCGGACCAGTTCGCCGACGCGTTCGCACGCGCCTGGTTCAAGCTCACCCACCGCGACATGGGACCTGCCGAGCGCTACCTTGGCCCCCTAGTTCCCAAAGAAAAACTCCTCTGGCAGGACCCCGTCCCCGCCGTGGATCATGAGCTTGTGGGCGAGCAGGACATCGCTGCGCTGAAGGGCAAGATCCGCGAATCCGGCCTCACCATCCCTCAGCTTGTCTCTACCGCCTGGGCCTCCGCCTCCACCTTCCGTGGCAGTGACAAACGCGGCGGTGCCAATGGTGCCCGCATCCGTCTGGCTCCTCAGAAAGACTGGGAGGTCAATCAGCCGAAGCAGCTCGCCAAGGTCCTCGAAACACTCGAAAAAATCCAAAAGGAATTCAACAGCGCCCAGTCAGGCAAGAAGAAGGTCTCCCTGGCAGATCTCATCGTGCTCGGCGGCAGCGTCGGCGTGGAAGAAGCGGCCAAAAAAGCCGGTCACACCGTCACGGTCCCCTTCCACCCGGGCCGCACCGATGCCACCCAGGAAATGACCGACGTCGAAGCCTTCGCTGTGCTGGAACCGAAGTCCGATGGCTTCCGCAACTTCCTCGGCCATGAACTCGACCGCCCGGCTCCTGAAAACCTCGTGGACCGCGCCCAGTTGCTGAAGCTTTCCGCTCCAGAGATGGCCGTCCTCGTCGGTGGCATGCGTGTCCTCGGTACCAATGTGGGCGAACCCAATCTGGGTGTCCTCACCAAGCGCCGCGAAACCCTGACCAACGACTTCTTTGTCAACTTGCTGGCCATGGGCACCGACTGGAAAAAGTCCGAAATGTGCGAGTACTTCTACGAAGGCCGTGACCAGGAAACTGGCGAGCTGAAATGGACCGCCACCGCCATTGACCTGGTCTTCGGTTCCAACTCCCAGCTCCGTGCCATCTCCGAAGTCTATGCCAGCGCCGACGCCCAACCGAAGTTCGTCACCGACTTCGTCGCCGCCTGGACCAAGATCATGAACGCAGATCGATTCGATCTGGTGAAATAACCTCCCGCCAATCCCCCCCGGACTTGTCATCGAGGAAAACCGCGGCGGGCTTTTTGATATCCCGTCATCTCGACCGGAGCGCGTAGCGCGGAGCGGAGAGATCTTCTTTTGAGGAATAACCGGCTTTCGGTGGAGAGAAGGTCTCTCCACTTCGCCTCGCTTCGCGAGGCTACGGTCGAGACGACGGGATT
>DMMK01000445.1 GCA_003453085.1 Verrucomicrobiales bacterium | reverse complement strand
GTGGCCAGTAGCATGGTATCGGCACTGCTGCCCACGAAGTTGCCCACATCCACATTGCGCGCACCGATCATGCCATCAAACGGGGCCACCATCGTCGCGTAGCTGAGGTTGAGCTCCGCTGTGGCCAGGGCGGCTTTCGCGGCCAGGAGGTCGGCCTCGGCCACTTTCGCCGTGGTGCCAGCGGTATCGCGATCTTGTTTGGAAATGGCGCTGGCGGCTACCAGAGGCTCCAAGCGTTGCAGGTCCCCTTTGGCTCTTTCCAAGGAGGCTTCCGCCTTCGTCACATTAGCTTTCGATTGATCCACCACCGCTGCATAAGAGCGAGGATCGATTTTAAAAAGCAGGTCTCCCTTTTTGACCAAGCTGCCTTCTTTAAAAGGTGCTTCAGTGATGAACCCACTGACTCGCGCCCGGATCTCCACCGTTTCCGAGGCTTGCGTCTGACCCACGTTTTCCACATAGATCGGCACGGTCTGTTTAGTCACCGTGCCCACGATCACTGCGGGCGGAGGCGGAGCTGCAGACGGAGCCACCTGGGGAGGTTTGCACGCGGGGATCAAAGAGGCAGCCAAGAAAGCCGCAACACCACACCAGGCCGAGGGAAACAGTCTCGCGTTCATAAACAAGAGGAGAACACACAGGCACTATTTTGGCCAGCGATTCCCATCTAAATAAACGCCACTTCAGCCGCTTCCGCCAGAGTTTTTCCCCTCTTCGTATTTAGGCATCCTCCCCTGCCATTATACACGATTACAGCGATGCGGTCATCGGACCGCGAAGACTTTGGGAGGTGACTTGATAGACCTTTGTCTGAATGTCTTCGACCATGCGGCGCACGTGCGGCCATTTGGTGCGATCCCGCATGATGTCCATGCTGCGCTGGTAGGAACCCCACTGGATCACCTCGATGTCCACATGGCGCACGCCCCAGTCATTCATCTGGCCTTGAGTGGGCTTGTAGAGATCAATGGTGCCCGTTCCGACCAAAGCGCTGCCGTAATCATCCACTTCATAAACCACATCCGGCTGGCCGGCGATGCGGAAACGGGTGCCTACCGGGTAACGGGACCAGTCAGCCGCCGCGCTACGTACGGAACCAAATTTCAAAGGCGTGCCCAGGGCATTCTTCACCCCGTAGGCGATATGGTCATCTTCATCATGACAGTAGGCTGTCGTGCGCACAGTCATCCTCCGGCCAGCCACCTGGGTGGCCGCCATGAGTGGCGGACGAGGTGCATCCATCACGAAATAGTAACGCTTCATCTCCTGTGGCCGGAAGGGCACCCCTGCGGCCAGAGCCTTCCTTACTTCATACCGCACACCGGCTTGCAAAGGCGTCCCCGCCTTCGCTTTGGAAGGTGCCCACCCAACTGTCTCGAGCGGTGCCAATGCACAGGAACTCAAAGATGAAATCGTCACCACAGTGGCGAAAGACCAGCAAAGGAGGCGCGGTGTACTCATGATAATAATTATGATTTCGAGATATTTTAGCGAATATTTAATCCAATTTCAATATAAAAACCATAACAACCATCATTTTTAATCTTTTTAGTATTTAAAAGCCCCTAAAGAACATGGCCTTTTGATCACGCAATGCCTAGCTCGGTGCTCCTTTTGCTCGCGAGTCTCACAGCGTGCGATCCACAAACCGGAGGCTTTTAGGGTCACCTCACCTCTCAACCCGCGAGCGACCCTGCCTGAAAGTTCACGGAAACAACCTGCCTTCACTACCGTTTCAGGGCGACCTTTTGCCATTCCCCATGAAGCGACTTTCCTTTGCCCTGTTTCTTTTCCTCTGCGGGCCTGTTATGGCCGATGAAGCGACCGACCTCCTCCAGCAGTCAGGAATCAAAGGTGGCATCGTCGTACATGTCGGTTGTGGAGATGGTCAACTGACCGCCCGCCTCAAAGCCAACGAGCGGTACCAGGTGCAGGGCCTGACCCAGGACGTAGCTGCCGTTACGGGCCTGCGGGAAAGCCTGCACAAAACCGGTCAGTATGGAGCGGTGGCCTTGGAAAGCTGGAATGGCAAACACCTGCCTTACATTGAAAACTTCGTGAACCTGCTGGTGGTGGAAGACCCCGCTGTGAGCAAAGAAGAGATGGACCGCGTGCTGGCCCCGCTGGGCGTGGCGATGGTGCGCAAAAATGGGGCCTGGGAAAAGACGGTGAAGGCCTGGCCCACCGGCATGGATGAGTGGACGCACTACGCCTATGACTCCAAAGGCAACACCACCTCCAAAGACCTGCTGGTAGGCCCGCCCACGCGCATGCAGTGGGTGGGAAATCCGCGCTGGAGCCGCCACCATGACCGCATGTCCTCCGTCAGTGCCAAGGTCTCCTCCGGCGGTCGCATCTTTTACATCATGGATGAGGGCAGCCGCATCTCCATCCTCATGCCCGCGAAGTTCATGCTCATCGCACGCGATGCCTTCAATGGCACCATCCTTTGGAAGAAACCGATCCCGCAGTGGAGTACGCACCTGTGGCCTCTGAAGTCGGGCCCGACCCAGCTCACCCGCCGCCTCGTCTCCATCGGAGACAAAGTGTATGTCACGATGGGTATCGCAGCCCCCATTTCCTGCCTGGATGCCGCCACGGGCGAAGTCATCCGCGAGTATCCGCAGACTGCTGGCACGGAGGAAATCCTGTATCGCGACGGCACGCTTTATGCCTTGGCCAATCAGGAACCTTGGCGCTTGAATGAGGTGTTTGCCGTCAAGGCGCAAAGCGATCAAAAGCGCGTGGAGACGGAGTTCAACTGGGATGGTAAACCGCGCAATCTCTTCGCCATCGAGGCTGAAACGGGCAAGACCCTTTGGAAAAAAGAGGACCGCATCGCCCCGGTCACACTCTGCCTGGATGACAAACGCATCGCTTACTACAATGGCGATGGCCTGGCCTGCCTGGACGTGAAAACGGGCGAGACGAAATTTGCCGATGTGCCAGCGCAGCGCCGCAAGCTCTACGAGTTCAACTTTGCCCCGCGTGTGCTTCTGCACAATGACGTCATCCTCTACGCAGGCGGTGATGGCAGCATGAAGGGCGTGCATGCAGACACGGGCAAGGACATGTGGACCGCCTCCCATGAAAAGAGCGGTTACCGCAGCATGGAGGACCTCATCGTCGCCCAGGGCCTAGTCTGGAATGCGGGCACCACCAGTGGCAACCAGAGCGGTGAATACACAGGGCGCGATCCGCTGACCGGGCTGGTGAAAAAGAAATTTTACCCGGATGTTCCTGAAGGTACTTACTGGTTTCACCATCGCTGTTACCAGGCCAAAGCGACGGAAAAATACCTCATGCCCTCACGCACGGGCATTGAGTATGTGGACATGGAAAAGCAGCACTGGGATCTCAATCACTGGGTGCGCGGGGCCTGTCTCTATGGCGTGCTGCCTGCCAATGGCCTCACCTACGCGGGCCCCCACAACTGCGCCTGCTACCCAGAGGCGAAGCTGGATGGCATGAGCGTGCTGGCCGCCCAGCCGCGCTACCCTATGCCGGCCTACACGCCAGATGCGGAGCGACTGAGCCGTGGCCCGGGCTACGCGGAAGCGGTGGAAGAGAAAGGAGCCGAAGCGCAAGGCCGGGCCAGGCTCCGTGCGGGG
>DMMK01000223.1 GCA_003453085.1 Verrucomicrobiales bacterium | reverse complement strand
TTTAAGGTCAGCCCTGAACAGCCCTCGCCGACCAGGATCCCCTGTTTGCGCCGCACATTCAGCACCACACGATCCCCCACGGCCAGACTGTCCACCCCACCTGCTTTTTCGCTGAAGACCAGCCGGCCTGTCCTCGGGCTCAGCCGCTCGATCTTTTTCGGATAGTAGTCCGGTACACCCGCCTTCCAGCGGCGTGCCTGGGGCTCAAACAGATGCACGTTTTTTTCTTCGAGGTACACATCGTCCAGCTCAGGATAGCCTGCGGAGACTTCGAAGTCCGCTGTCCGCGCCGCGTGATCCACCGCCGTCAACCTCCCCTGGGTAAAGGGCAGCGGATCATAATCCACCGTCAGCCCCGTCAGCGTCACCTCCGTGCATTCCTGGAACTGAAGTGCGGTGCTGCTGAGATCGGTGCCGAGAATCGTCACCCCTTCGGCGTGGATCGCCCGTCCTTTCAGCTTCCGCAGCAGCAGTCCTTCCTTGGGCAGACGGTAGGTTCCTGGCGGCAACGTGATTTCCATCTCCGTGCCAGCGGCGAACTGCTTCAACATCGCTGGCAAATCCTCCGCCTGCTGCCCAAAGGCTGAAACAGCCCCCAGCACTCCCATCCACACTCCGGTTTGCACGCACAATTGACGCCACATCATGTCTTCAGATTTCAAGGGTTGATGGCAGGAAACGGGTGCCCATGCCGCCGCGCCCGTAAGGCGGAAGCCTTCGAAAATCCACCGGCACCGCGAGAAATCTGCCGCCTGCTGGTCCTGGCTCACCGCTTCCCCCTGAAAAAACAGTTGCCCACCTGCTTTCGAGGCATTAAGGAATCCGTCCGACAAACGCGCAGTTAGCTCAGTGGTAGAGCATCACCTTGACATGGTGGGGGTCACAGGTTCGAATCCTGTACCGCGCACCATCTCCTCAACAACGACAGGAGATGATGTCCTTCGGCAATTCAATAAGCCGATCCTTTGATACCCGGATGCTTCCCCCTTGAGCAGTTCCACGAGCTTGATCGTTGGCACCTCTGCGCCCCCGAACATTCGGGGGGACGAGCCTGGTAAACTCAGCGGCCCCGGAGCGTTCTATCCACGCCACTTCACGCCGCACCGCCATGTCCAACATCCTTTCTCAACGCTGGCTTCTCAACCGCCGCCACTTTTTGCGCGGCCTGGGCACCACCATGGCCCTCCCTTTGCTGGATGCGATGATGCCGCTGCGAGTGCGCGCCGCCGCTGCAGTGACCAAACCCCGGCGCAGTGTGTTTGTTTACATCCCGAACGGCGTCAATGGGATGGCCTGGCAGGTCAAGCAGCCTGGACGCGGTTACGAGCTGTCCCCTTCCCTCCAGCCTCTGGAAAAACATCGTGACGACTTTACGGTCTTCAGCGGTCTGCATCACCCGAATGGCCTTGGTCAGGCACATGTCTGTGCAGATACGTGGCTCACGGGTGCAAAGATTGATGCCCAGGGCGGACGGAAGTATGAAAACTCCATCTCGGCAGACCAAATGATGGCCGAGAGCGTGGGGCAGCAAACGCGTTTCTCTTCCCTGGAACTCTCTATCTCCTCCGGTACCGGTCAGCCCTTCAATAGCAGCACCCTGGCATTCTCACGCGACGGCGTGCCACTGCCCGCAGAAGACAATCCAAAGAACATATTCAATCGTTTGTTCGGCGAAGAAAAAGGCGGCATCGCAGAGCAACGCGCCCGCCTGACCAAACGCCGCAGCGTGCTGGATGCCGTGCTGGACGATGCCAGTGACCTCCGCCGCGGCCTGGGCAATGAAGACCGCCACAAGCTGGACGAATACCTGCATGCCGTGCGTGATGTGGAACAGCGCACCGAGCGGCTGGACGCCTGGCTGGATGTGCCCAAACCCGTCGTTGCGGCCCAAGCGGCAGCGCCTTTCCAGCGCGATGTTCCCAAGGCCCAAGCGGGTGAATATTGGCGCACCATGTTTGACCTCATTGTGCTGGCCCTGCGCACCGACATGACCCGCGTGGTGACCTACATGAACGGCAGTGAGGGCAACGGCCTCGCCATTCCTGAGATCGGCATCACGCAGGCACGGCACAATCTTTCTCATCACAATGGTGATCCCGTGGTGCTGGAGCGCCTAGCCAAAAGCGATGCCTTCATCATGCAGCAGTTTGCCCATTTCCTGGATGAGCTGCGCAGCATCCAAGATGGTGAAGAGCCATTGCTGGACCGCACCATGGTGCTCTTTGGCAGCGGCATGAGCTATGGCCACAGCCACTGCAACAGCAACCTGCCCATCCTCCTCGCCGGCGGCAAAGGCCTGGGCCTGAAACATGGCCAGCACCTGGACTACAATCGCCCGCACCTGAAGGAAGACTACTCACTGAGTTATGACGAATGGCGCAGCCTCTGCGGCAAACCGAAAGACGAAAAAGCCCGCCTCAATAACGTGCTGCTGACCATGATGCAAAAGATGGAAGTGAATGCCGAGTCCTTTGTGGACAGCCTGGGGCCGGTCTCTGAGATCGTCTGAACCTGAACCGCCTAACTAAATTTAACATCATCGTGTCTTCGCCACTGCCCCGCCTGCGTTTTTATCAGGCTGCCGTCTTGCTGCTGCTCGCTGCCTTTGGCCCTCCGGCTGATGCGGCTGATCTGGAAATCACCGAAACCCTGCAACTTCCAGAATGTCACAGCATCGGCTGGGTGCGTGCCCATGCAGGTGTGAAGAACCAGCAGGCCTGGGATGGCATCCTGGATGAAGTGAAGTGGGGTACACCTTCCGCAGGCCAGGCCATTGAGCGACACTGGGACTGGAAGCTGGAAGACGCACAGTGGCGCGAGGTGGTGAAACAGAAGGGTGAGGGCAAAAAGGAGGACGTCAAATTTGACCTCTGGTTGCCGGAGAACGTCGGCACGGTGCGTGGCATCGTGGTCATTTCTGGCCATGGAAGCGGTGAGACGCTGTACAAGCATGCGGAGATGCGCCGTATCGCCAGAGAACTGAAGCTGGGGCTTTTCAAATTCATCGGCAATCCGATGCAGCGCGGATTCTGGCCACGCAGTCTGCTGGATGAACGGCTGCAGGCTTTCGCGGCAAAGTCCCAGCATCCCGAGCTTTCCCACGCTCCCTGGTTTCTTTACGGCCACTCGAATGGCACAGGTTTTTCCGCCATCTATCCGGCCACCGAAGGCACCCGCGTCTGGGCCTGGGTTTCCATGCGCCCCGGCACCACTTACCAAGTTTATCAGCCAGCCGCCGCGCAGGTGCCAGGCCTCATCATCTTTGGTGAAGACGACCCTTTTTTCGCCCGTCCCTCCAAGGAAGAAAACATGGCGATTGTGGAAGCCATGCGGCAAAAGCACCACGCCCTCTGGCACTATGCGGTGGAGCCCAAGACGGGCCACGGCCCGGGCGAAAAGACCTGGCCTCTTGTCTTCTCCTTCCTCCGTCACAGCTTCACCGCCCGCGTGCCTACGGAGGCTCTTCCCAGCAAGCTCACCGAGTTGAAAACACAGGATGGTTATCTGGGCCAAAATTGGAACCCGGCTAAAGGTGGCTATCAAACACTGTCCATCGCTCCCATCGCCGATTTCTCGGAGGACAAATCCACGGCCTCCTGGCTGTTCAATGCGGCCTATGCCGCCGACTGGCAGACCTTTCAGCGCGAAGGTCAACTGGCCAAGTGAACCCAACCTTTCCCCGATCTTCATGAAGCTATCTCTCACCCTCTTTTCACTGCTCGCTTTCGCCACATCCGCATTCTCGGCAGGCCCAGACCTTTCCCGGATCTCTTCTCAGACCGAACTGGATGGCATCATCGCTTCCACCTCCGATGCTGCGCTCAAACAGGCTTTGTTGGAACACTCAAAAGCCATTCTGATCGCAGCGGCAGAACATCCCCACGCAGAAGCCATCGCCCGCACGGTGGAGGCCGCGAAGGGCAAGATCGAAAAGATCAATACCACTCCTGAAAGTCTCCAAAAGGCTGTGGGGGGCCCAGTGGCCATCTTCGAGACGTTGAAACTGGTGGATCTAGCCATCCCCAATGCCGGACCTCATGATCATCGAAAAGAAGACCCTTACGATGCCGACTTCTTTGCCCACCTCGGCCACCTCAGTGCGCTGGAATCTCTCAACATCATCGCCACCAAATTGGGGGATGACTGGATCACTCCGATTGGCAAGCTGACCACCCTGAAAAGCCTGCGCTTCACCAACAACGGGCCGCTGACTGATGCGGGCATGGAGCAACTGGCCGGGCTGAAAAACCTGGAATCCTTTTCTTTCGTCGGCACCAAGATCACAGGCCGCGCCTATGCCAAGTTCGAAGGTTTTACCAAGCTGGTCAAGGTCAGCCACCGAGGCAGCAGCATCGATGACGAAGGCCTGAAGCAACTCTGCGATCACCTGCCCAACTTGGAAAGCCTGAGCCTCGCCCACGCGAAGTTTACCGATGCCGGAGCGCTGCATCTGAAAAAGCTCACAAAGCTGAAAGGCCTAGAGATGGGCACCCCCAATGCCAGCCCTGCGAGTTTGCAAAACCTGGAAGCGTTACCTTTGGAATACTTGCAGTTAGGTGATGGGCTCGACCGTCCTGAAGGCATTGCTGCGGTGCGCGCCATCCCTTCTTTGAGAAGACTCACACTGACCCGCTGTGACAAGCTGGATGATGAGGGGCTGAAACTGGCTACCCAGCTCACCCAGCTTCACCAACTGGAAATCGGCGGCCTGAACCTGCCCGATGAACGCCTGCCGCAACTGCGCGCCTTCGCCTTTCTCAAGGAGCTCAAGCTCATCCGTCGCCCACAAAGTTATCCCGCCGAAACTCAGGCAAAAATCAGAGCCCTGTTGCCGAACGTGGACGTGAAATTTCAATGATGATCACGCGCCTTTTAACTTTTCTTTTCTGCGCTTCTTCGCTGGTCGCCGAGATACCCGTTTTCCCGAAACGCGGCTCGGAACAACGCGTCCGCGGCGAACTTATGCAGGCAGACTTTGTGCATCGCAGCGGCCAATTCCGCACGGAAGATGGCACCCTCATGGACTTCACGCTGATCCCTTCTGGCATCATGTGTTATCGAGGCAGCGAGGCCGACCTGCGAGAAGTACTGTTGGGGACAAAGCTCACTTTCCTCATGCTGCCGGATGGCGAGGGCAGGCTTACCCGGCTCATCACGACAGAAGACGATCAACCTGCCGATCCCGAACAACGGAAGCGCTTCATCGAGTTCACCAAAAGGCGTGGCATTGCCGGGCGGATTGACCAAACGGAGGGTAACCTCGTCACCGTCACTTTTTTCAGCAGCCAGCCAGAGCTCTTCAAAACAACGTGGATGGCTGATTTTGTTGTGGGTAAAGGCGGCGGCAAACTCTGCGTGGCCAATGATGAACTGCGCACCTGGAACCCTCCTGTGGATGGGGAAGGTTTTTCCTTCGTCGAGGTTCGTGATGTGCCCGTGGATGGTTATGGATGCAGCGGCGTCCAGATCGTGGGGAAAGTCAGCAACATGCTCGAAGGGTTCCGCAAAGGACGTGTGGTCCGCGTATTCGGCGCGGGCTGGAAAACACAAGACCAGTTTTATGGCGAAAGCCTGATGGGCTACGGCTTTGGCCGCATGCAGAACCAAGAACTGGTGGAAAATCCCGCCAAGGAATATCCGGAGCAGTTCCCTTTCCGCACTGAGTTTGGCAACCGCCACCTGTCCTGGTATCAGCTCAAGCCTGGCCAAAAACCTCCGCTGTTTTCAGAGCATCTCGTCTTCGGTGAACTGGTGAAAGCCGATGTCGCTACTGGCACCGGCCAATTTAAAATGGAACGCAACGGGGAGCTGGTGGATTTCACCCTGATCCCTGAAGGCGGTGTGAAACACCTGAATGCAGACGCCCTCTTGTCAGACATTCCGTTAGGCACTCGCTGCCGTTTCCATCTGTATCAGGACTCGAAAAAAGCCTTCACTCAAGCATCTCTCGTCAGCGATGAATTCAGTCATCAAGCCAGCAATGCGGTGACCTGGCGCGTCAAGGACCTGCGACCGATTGAAGACCGAATCCATATCGGCTGGCAGCTTCCCGAGGTGAAAGATTACAATGGTGACATGCAGCGCCCGCCTGACTTTGGCCATAGCATCCTGCAGGTGGCTGAGACCACCCGTGTGTGGAAGGGCGACAAGCAGGTCACCCTCCAAGACATCGCCGTGGGGGACGTGCTGCTGGCCAATGTCACCAGCGAACAAATTGGCCAGCCGTCACGGGCCAGGGATCTGTGGATCGGTGAAGACACACACAAGGCGCTCACGGAAGCTCAGAAGAAAAAGAAGGGCCCCGTGGCCAAACGCTAAACATGATTTAGCCCTGGAGGTCCCCTCGTACCAGGTTAGCTTTCCCTCATGCCTGCCAAGAAGAAACCCTCCGACAAGCCTCTGGCGGGCGCGGCTTTGATCAAGGAAGTGTGCAGGCGCATCCGCGTGGCACGCAGCTACTGGGATGCCCATAACAACCGGGCCTGCCGAGGGGAGCGGGACAAGGCCCTGGCCCTCTACGAAACCCTGACCGAGACGGAGAAAGACAAGATCCCGCAAGAGCTCCGTGTGTGGCTGCGCTACCGCAGTGAGAAATACTTTGGCGAAGGGCGGACTCCGCCTTCGTAGTAACCGACACATGGGTCGGGAGCTGGCATGATCGCCGTTTCAGTCAAACCAAGGCAATGCAGCTGAAACTGGCTGATGAGATGCCTGGCAGCCGCAGCGGGACTGCAACTTTCCCAGGTCCGCGCCCCAAGAGACCAGTAAAAGACGGTTCTGGGCAGGCCTGCAGATCTCATCACACTTCCTGAACATCCCAGGCGAATCATCTCGGCGACTGTCCGAGCTGCGAATCGTTTGGCCTGCCGTTGCTGTAAGATCAATAAGTGGGTCGTTTTCATGGTCAATGCGGGTGGAATGTAGGCGTGGAGATGCCGTTGGAAGCTGGTCCGCCGAGGATGCAGAGGGGATGTTTGTTTTGTCATCTTGCCGATGCGTAGTGCGCGGATCGAGGGAAGCGCTCGTCCTTGACCTCAAGTTCACTTGAGGCGAATCGTGCCGCATGAGGCTCCAGAAAAGTGAAGAGGAGATGCTGACCGTCGGTGAGCTGTCCCGACGCAGCGGCATCGCCGTTTCGGCAATCCATTTTTACGAATCCAAGCGGCTGGTGCGCAGCGTCCGCGATGAAAGGAACCAGCGACGCTTCTCCCGGCGCGAGCTTCGCATCCTCGGTTTCATCAAGGTGGCTCAACGTCTGGGCTTTTCGTTGGAGGAGATCAAAGAGGCCTTTCAGGATCTGCCACCCGACGGCATTCCTTCCAAAGCGGATTGGCAAAAAGTAAGCCGCGCCTGGGAGAAGACGCTGGAGGAAAAGATCCAGCTCGCCACTCGCATGCGCAACCAATTGAACCTTTGCATCGGCTGTGGCTGCCTTTCCCTGAAGGACTGTCCGCTGCGCAATCCTGGTGACGAATTGGCCCAGCAGGGGCCCGGACCGCGCTTGTTGTGAATCTTCCGCACAGCGATGTTTGGACCTGCCATGGGCAAGGCCATGTAGGCCTAACACCTGTTTGGAAATTTGAATCATTTGGCGACCCTGCATCCTCAACTTAACTTGAGGGCAAATCGTTTTTTCCGTCATCTATCTCACGAATCGTACAACGATGGTCCTCCTGACTCTCCAGTCTGTTATCATTCAGCAGGCAAAACTAGCGCTTTGCTTCGTTAACGCGTTCTTTACAAATCTCCGGCTTCTTCTTGATCCTGCCTTTACAAAGACCCGCGAATGATAGGCATGATCCGCCCATGCCTTCTTGCCGTCTTTTTCAGTTTGGCAGCGATACATCTCGCACCTGCCCACGGAGTGGAGGCAGGCAACCCCGCGATGGATGACGAGGTTCTACGAGCCCACATCCTCGCCGAATGGGAGCAAGCGCGTGCGGCTTCCAAACGAAAACCGGGTGCGATCACTCCTGTGCACGTCGCGGCA
>DMMK01000462.1 GCA_003453085.1 Verrucomicrobiales bacterium | reverse complement strand
TCGGCAGCGTCCGATGGGTATAAGAGACAGTAGGTGTACATCCGGGTTTCCACCGGCGGCTCGCTCTGGGAAATCAGCAAGTGAGCGCCGAGGGCTAGGCCTGCGGCGGCGGGCAGCGTCAGCAGTTTGATCCAACTGAGGGGAGGCGCGATCCTTCGTGCTGGAAGGGGCTGGGCGATGTCTTCGGCTTTGGGGAATGTGGACTCTGCCGGCAAAGATGTATCCATTTAGTTCTGAGTCAGGGTTACTTTCGGCTTGGCCTCATCTGGGCAGCAGGATTTGATCAGATACTGCCCGCCGCAACCATACATCTCCATGACAACACGCTGGACTTGGTCGTCGGGGACCTGACCAAAAGCGACTTTTTCGACGGTCATTTTGTTGACTACCGCATCATCAAGGCCGGGAAGTTTAACAAAGACACTGCCAAACAGTTTTTGCATGTCCAGGGAGGCTTCAAACATGCCTGCGTGCTGCATGCTCTTGGCGGCGGACATCACTGCCTTTTCGCCTTCTGTGATGGCCGGGACAAAACGAAGCTGGCTGAGGACGTGGGTATTGATCTCCGGGCTAGAGGCGACGTAGCCTTTGGTAATCATGAGGCGGGCAGCGGCGCGGGGGTTGGTCTCAACCCACTTGGCACCTTTCAGGATGGCGCGGGTGACGGCGGCGCTGGCTTCTGGATTCACTGCGACGTATTTGCCGTTCATCAGCACGGCACAGCAGTATTCTCCGGCATAGGGTTTATCAATGGCCTGATCGGCAATAGTCCGGGCTTTGCCTTCAATCACGAGCAGGGCTCCGATGGGTTCGGCTGTGGCAATGGCGTCCACTTCACCCTTTTCCATGGCGAGGCCGAGTTCGCTGGCGGGGAAGACCTTCCATTGCACATCCAGCTTGGGATCCAGGCCGTTGTCGCCCAAAACGCGGTTGGCAAAGATGAAGGGCGGTGTTCCCATGCCTGGGACGGCGATGCGTTTGCCCTTCAGGCTGGCAATGTCCTTGATGGGACTGTTCGTAGGAACTTGGACGCGAAGGCAGCCAAGGTGAACCCCAGCGGTCATTTTGACATCCATGCCCTGTTCGATGGGTTTGAGGTAAGCCATCACTGGCTGGTGAGCTACATGGAAACCTCCCAGCCCCAGCACGTCTTTGAATTCAGCCCAAGGGGCTTTGACCATTTCCACTTCCAGGCCTTCTTCTTTGAAAAAGCCTTGCTCCTCCGCCATAAAGACAGGTGCTTCGCAGGTCAGGCCAATGTAACCGACTTTTATCTTAGTGCGGCCTTCCGCTGTTTTCTCAGCGGGGGCATTTTCCTTTTTGCAGCCTGTGAGGGCCGTGGCAGCAAGGATTAAGACGATGGACCAGTGGATGAGCTTCATGGGATATCCGTAAACGTGAATCGTTATATCCGAAAAGTTAAATTTATTATCAGTGTGATGTCATTCTGTTATAACAGGCAGGGGGAAAAGCAGGCGCAAAAAAGACGTGCGCCAAATGAGACTCATGGTTATGTTACTGTAACAGAAGACGCCTGATTGTAATTGCCCTTGGTTCGCGTTTATGAGAGGCTTGGAAAAACCAACCCCGTTTTGTTACACATGATGTTACGTCGTACTTTGTTAGCCGCCCTGGCGGCCACTGCCCTATCTTCTCACGCCCAGCAGGTCTGGGTGGAGGCGGAGTCGTTTGCCAACCCTGGCGGTTGGATGCTCGACACCCAGTTCATTGACATCATGGGTTCGCCTTACCTGCTCGCGCATGGCATGGGCACTCCTGTCAAAAACGCCGAAACCGATGTCACCGTGGCGGAGCCCGGCAGCTACAAGGTTTGGGTGCGCACGAAAAACTGGGTCGGCCCCTGGGATGCTCCTGGAGCCCCGGGCAAGTTCCAGGTCAGCGTGAACGGCAAAACCCTGGACAAAGTCCTCGGCACTGAAGGCAAGGACTGGCTGTGGCAGGAAGCTGGAAGCGTGGAACTGAAGGGCACGGCGAAGATCGCCCTGGTGGACAATACCGGCTTTGACGGCCGTGTGGACGCCATCGTCCTCAGCAAGGATGCGTCCTTCACACCGCCTGCGGATTTTGCCGCGACCAATGCTCTGCGCAAAAAGTTGTTAGGCCTGCCTGCTGAGGCTCCTGAGACTGAGGAGTATGACCTTGTCGTCGTCGGTGGTGGTTACTCGGGCATGGGCGCAGCACTTTCTGGGGCACGCCAGGGCTTGAAAGTCGCCTTCATTCAGAATCGTCCCGTCCTGGGCGGCAACGGCTCCAGCGAAGTGCAGGTTTGGGCCATGGGCGGCACCCGCCGTGGTCTGTATCCGCATCTGGGCGAGATCGTGGAAGAATTCGCGGATCGCGCCAGCAATAGTCCTGCGGCGACCCCTGAGGAGTTCAATGACAAGCTCAAGGAAGAAGTCGTGAAGGCTGAGAAGACCATTGATCTCTTTCTCAACACGCATGTCTATGCCGTGGAGATGGAAAAGGGCGCTGACAAGAAAATCCGCAGCGTCACGGGCCTGGATACCAAGACGGGCAAGGAGACTCGTTTCCGGGGCAAGTTCTTCAGTGATTGCACCGGTCATGGCAGCGTGGGTTTCCTCGCGGGAGCCACCATTCTCCAAGAGGAAAAAGGCCGCATGGGCATGAGCAACATGTGGGTTTTGAAAAAATCGGCCAATGCCAAAGCTTGGCCAGAAACCCCCTGGGCACTGGATCTGAAGCTGGAAGATTTCCCGGCTCCCAAGGTGATGGAGCCTGCCGGTATCAAGAACAAGGCAAACATGACGGGTTATGACCTGGGCTACACCCCCGTGGAAAACTCCGAGGACTATCTGCACGGCGAATGGTTCTGGGAGAGTGGTTTTGACCAGGACCCAATTAATGGCCTGGAGCGCATCCGTGACTGGAACTTCCGCGCCGTTTACGGGGCTGTGACCGCCTTGAAGAAGTTGGCTCCTGAAAAATACAAGGACTATGACATGCAGTGGCTGGCCTATGTGGGTGGCACGCGTGAATCCCGCCGCATCGTCGGTGATCTCATCCTTCCAGGTGAAGACATGGTGAAGGGGATCGTCCATCCCGATGCCTGCGTGCCCACGACTTGGGACCAGGACCTGCACTATCCGAAAGAGCAGTATGCCGTGAAGTTTCCTGAGAATCCCTTCATTTCCCGCGCCCAGTTCGGCAAGCATACTGATCGCAAAAATGGTTATCCGGTGCCTTACCGCTGCCTCTATTCCAAGGACATCGGCAACCTGTTCATGGCTGGCCGCAACATCAGTGTGGACCGCTATGCCCTGGGCAGCACCCGCGTGATGCGCACCTGCGGCATGTTCGGCGAAGTGGTCGGCAAGGCCGCCTGGATCAGCGTCCGCCATCACACCACCCCGCGTGGCGTCTATGAGCAGTATCTGGACATCCTGAAGGACCTCATGAGCCAGCCGGGTGCGATGCGCCGCGACAGCCTGGAAGGCCCGCTTTATCTGCCTGCCAATGCCAAGAAGCTGCCTGAGATCGTCAATGAAACGCTGGATCCCAAAAAGCTGGAAGGTCTGGTCATTGATGATGAAGATGCCGAACTGACGGGCAAGTGGACCAAGGGTGAAGGCCTGAAGCCTTTTGTGGGCGATCATTACAGCTATGGCCAGGACAAAGGTGCCAGCGCCAAGTTCGCCTTTGCCGTCAAAGAAAGCGGCGAGTACGAAGTGCGCGTTTACTGGCAGCCCCATGAAAACCGTGGCAAGTCTGTCCCCGTCACCGTGCTGAGTGCCGATGGCGAGAAGACCGTGCCAGTGGACCAGACGAAGCCTGCCAATGGCAAGCAGGGAGCTCACACGATCGGCACCTTCAAGTTCAATGCAGGTGAAGAGGCTGCCGTGATCATCCGCACCGAAGGTGCCAAGGGCAACGTGCACCTGGACGCTGTGCAGGTGGTGAAGAAGTAGTTCTTTGGGTTTATTCAAAAGGCCGATTCCTTGCGGAATCGGCCTTTTTTGTGTCCTTGGGAATCGGCTTTGCCAATTGCTGGTTAGGCCAGCAGTGGCGGGTGCATCTCAAAGCGGGGGATGCGCGCACAGACCGGGCGGCCTTGAGTCGTGGTGCCAAAGAAGGAACCCGTGGCCGTGCTTTCGGCCTTGATCACGTGATAGGAATTGTAGCTGAAGGTCTGGCCGGGCTCCAGTTTTGGGAACTGGCCTACCACGCCATCACCTTCCACCACGAGGGTGTCGCCATCGGTGTCGCGGACGATCCACTTGCGGCCAAAGATGTTCACTGTCTCCTGGGAGTCGTTGTGAATGGAGACATGATACACGAACGGGTGGGGCCGGTCGGGCGGCGCGGGCCGCGTCGGATCATACTGCACCTCGTCAACCGTGACGGAGAGGCCTGTGAGATGCTCGAAGCTGACGTTCATGATTCCGCAGAGTAGCGGCAAAGGGGCCGGGGGTCAAGGAATGGCCATTTCTCCCTCGGGCCTGCCCTGAGGCGCACAGTGGCAGCCGGAGTTGCCACCGTGCCGGCGAGGACACTTACTTGGTGCCCTTGGCCTTAAGGTCGTTGTACATCTGGTAGCCCTGTTCAGGCGTCAGCCCTTCATGCACCACCCCGCGCACCGCCTGCATCATGCTGATCGGCGCATCGCTCTGGAAAATGTTCCGGCCCATGTCCACCCCGTTGGCTCCCTGCTGGATCGCGTTGTAGCACATCGTCAAGGCTTCCAGCTCCGGCAGCTTCTTGCCACCGGCGATCACGATCGGCACTGGGCAGCAGCTCGTCACCGTTTCAAAGTCTTCTTCCGTGTAGTAGCACTTCACCACGTTGGCTCCCAGCTCCGCCATGATGCGCGTCGCCAGACGGAAATACTGTGCGTTGCGTGCCATTGCACGACCCACGGCCGTCACCCCCATCACGGCGATGCCGTAACGGCTCGCTGCATCCACCAGGTCAGTCAGGTTTTTCAGGGACTGGCGCTCATAGGCGCTGCCGATGAAGACCTGCACGGCCAGAACGCTGGCGTTGAGGCGGATGGCCTCTTCGATGTTCAGCGCGGTGCTCTCATTGGAGAGAGGCTCAAAGCCGGGGCGGCCAAACTTGATCTTCTTGCCGTCCAGTTCGCCTTCCCACTCTTCAAAGGGGCTGACCATGGAGGTGCCGCCGGAGGCGCGCAGGGCGATGGCCTTCTGGGTGGAGGCCGGGACGACGCTGCGCTGGATGCCACGGGTGAGCATCAAGCAGTCGGCATACGGCTCCAAGGGGAGGATGGTCTGGTCCACACGCTCCAGGCCGGTGGTCGGGCCCTGGAAGTAGCCGTGGTCAAAAGCGAGCATGACGGTGCGGCCGTCCTTGGGATTGAAAATCTTGCTCAGACGGTTCTTGAGACCCCAGTCATACTGGTGGGAGCCCTTGAGGAAGAAGCCTGGGGCCTCCTGAGGGATGTTGGCGAAGTATTCCTTCTCTTTCTTGTCTGCTGCGCTGGTGCTGATGTCGGCCATAATAGGTAATAAGTTGGGCCAGCACAGTCGGCATGAATAGGCTTTACGCAACCTTCAGAGCATCAAACCGAGCAGGGCTTCTCGGATTTGTGTGCGCCATTTGAAGAGATAGGCTAGACGCGCCTGCATAGCCTGGAGTTCGGCCCAGACAGTGACATCTCCAGCGATGATGCGGACATCATAGGGGGCTAACTGGGATTCCATCTGCTGCCAGGCATCCTCGATCTGCAGGCCGAGTTCTTCCAAGGCTTCGCGCAGGCGCATTTCCTCACCTGCCAGCAAGGCTTTGGCCAGGGCTGTGGTGGCGTTTTGTTTCTTTTTGAGAAAGACCTGTGCCGATTGCAGCAGCGGGCCGACTTTTTCAAACAGGGACATCAGGGCTGAGTCCAAAGGCACTGCACGCCAGGGAGTGTCCGAGTGCTGCTCGAGCAGATGCTTCAGTCTGGTGACGGGTGACTTGAGTGTCTCGAGGGCAGCATTCAGATCGGCGCTCAAAGTGGCATCACCACCCGCTTGATCTGGGTGTGCTGAACGGGTCGCGCTGAGGTAGGCGGATTGCAGGGTCTCCTCATCCAGGGCTGCCCGAGGCAGCAGACCGAGGAGGGCAAAGGCATCAGCGGACATGGCTCAGATCAGGCCGCGAAACTTTCGCCGCAGGAACAGGTGACGATGGCATTGGGATTGGTGACCTTGAAGCCGCCTTGCTGCAGGTCGTCGCTGAAATCCAGTTCGGAGCCGCTGACAAAGAGGGCGCTTTTAGGATCAATCACCACCCGGACCTCGCTGGAGATCACCATGATGTCACGGTTAGCTGGACCATCCACGAGATCCATTTTGTATTGCAAACCGGAGCAGCCGCCACCGACGACGGCCACGCGCAGCGCGCCGTTTTCAGCACGGCCCTGTTTCGTCAGCAGGCTGGTGAGCTTGCGGGCAGCATTGGGCAGTACTTTGATGGGCTTCTCGTTGCCGATCTTGTAGTTAGTGGCGGCTTGGGGAGCGGCGATGGCTGGCATGATGCAAATGGATACGGTCAGGCGGGCTGGCGGGACTTCCATTCGTCGAAGGCGGACTTCGGCGGGCGGAAGATTGCAGC
>DMMK01000623.1 GCA_003453085.1 Verrucomicrobiales bacterium | reverse complement strand
GGCATAACGGTCATCCGGATGACGATAACCGGCTGGGCAGAGCACGGCCGTGGTCCAGCCCTGGACATCCAGGCCCAGAATTTCATCAAACTTGGCAGGCACAAAACCTTCCATCGGGCAGGTATCCACACCGTGCAGCGCAGCGGCCAGCATGAACTGCCCCAGAGCAATGTAGGACTGGAGTTTGGCCCACTGTTCCAGCCCGCCTTGAGCCTCCATGCCATCACGGAAGCCAGTCAGCATCTTGCGAAAACCCATGAGCGCATCCGGCGTGCCACCGCGCACCTCGGCCATGCGCATGAGGTTGGCATCAATGTGCGATTCGGGCATCACTTTCGGCACGGCCATGACGACGAGGTGGGAGGAATCCGCCACCTGGCGCTGATTCCACGCATGCGGCACCAGCCGCTCCCTCAATGAAGCATCCTGGATGACGATGAATTTCCAAGGCTGCAGCCCGAAGCTGGAGGGCGTGAGCACCAACGAATCCTCAAGGGTCTGCCAAAGGTCTGCTGGGATCTTTTTGGCAGGATCAAAAACCTTGCAGGCATAGCGCCAGTTGAGGGCGGAAAGGATGTCGGACGGGGTGCTCATGAGATATTCAGGTCTGTGCCTGCTGCCCTTCACAGGTCAAACAGGAAGTCTTGCCAAAAAGCATTCTTCAGTACGGCGGCGCTTAAATGTCGGGAGAATGCGCCTTCGGGTCGAGCTGCTTATACACGCCGAAATCGTGGTAAAAGTAACGTTTGGCAATTTTGTACATCCAGTGTTTCTCGGGGATCTCCTCCTCTTCGCGCCACTGGCTGGTGCGGGGCGTCATAGCCTCGATCTCCGCCATGGCAGTTTGGCGGATGGTCGTGTCCTTCGCCCCATGCTTGAGGGCCAGGTTTTTGACCAGGTCTGGGCGCTCCAGCACGATGCAGCCACGGGTATGCTGGGCGGCCGTTTCACGGAAATCCTTGAGAAAGCCGGACTCATTGAAGACATCAAAAATGTCGCGGTCGGTGCGGATGTTTTCCGTGGCGAACTGGATGATCGGGCAGGGCTCGAGACCACCGGTGGGCCCGATGTGGTGGCTGATCCCCGTGGCCATAGGGCAGAGCGCCTTGCCATTGTGATCGTAGTAGGCATCCACAATGGCGATGGGCATCTCAGCCCGCATGCTGGTGACGAAACGGCGCACCTGAGTGATCTGCTCCGGAGTCAGCGCCAGCTGGTCATTGATCTTCGGGCCCACGGGCCGGTAGGTGTGGTACCAGGTGTAGTGGACGCCCATATCAATGAGCTTTTGCAACCACTCGCGGGTGAGCAGGTCATGGATGTTGGTCTGGCACAGGCTGGTGGCCACGCCGGTCATGAGCTTGGCATCCAGGCAATTTTGCAGACCGCGAAGGGTCTTGTTCAGCACATCCTTCTTACCGCGACGCTCATCACTGACCGTGCTGTTGCCTTCCACACTGACGAGAGGCGTGGCATTGCCCAGCTTGCGCAGCGCCTCGGCAGTCTTCGCCGTGATGAACTGGCCGTTGGTAAAGATCTGGAAGTAGCAATCCGGATGCATCGCCAAAAGATCCAGGAGTTCTGGATGCATGAAGGGCTCCCCGCCCAGAAGGCCGAAGAAGGCATTTCCATGCTTCTTGGCGTCGTTGATGATCTTGTTGAGCTCATCCAGGCTGATGGCTTCCCGAGGCTTGTCCACATCCACCCAGCAGCCCTGGCAGCGCAGGTTACAGGAATTCGGAATGGAGATGTAGAGAAACGGCGGGAAGTAAGTCCCCTGCTCCATGCGCTTTTTGAAAAGCAGAACTGAACGCGCGCCTTTGTAACCAAAGTTCCAGGCGATCTTCGTGAGACATTTCGGGTCCACGGTGCGCAGCATGCGGGAGGTAAGAGAGAAAATCATCTGAAGAGCAATACGAACAGAAATGGGAACAGGCAGAGGTAACGCTGCCACGGCACGGGTTCATGACGGCAATTGCATGAATTTCGTCTCTCCTCCGGACCGGAAGGATGGCCCTACCTTAAGGCCGAAAAGACAAAAGGCAGCCGGGAAAGGCTGCCTTTTGAAAAGGGATCTTGGGTGAGGCTTAACGGCTCTGCGGCATCATGGAGCCGTAGCGGGCGTTGCCTTCCCACTTGGGTGGCCGGTTCCAGGGCAGACTGCTGTCGCCCACGGACGGAGGGGGAACCCGCTCACGGCGTTTGGGCTTGTCCGAAGAAGAACAGGATGCAAGCACCTGGACCATGGCCAGCGCGAGCAGAGTCTGAAGGATGAAACGGGGGTTCATGAACTCAAACTACGCACGTTTTTCAATTACTGATACAGGTTTTCCAAAATGACACGGTCACCAGGAGCGATGGTCATTCCTTCAGCGAGTGTATCAGGGAGAATGTTGGCAATCGTGCGATTTCCCTGGATGGAAACAATGCTCAGCTTGCCCACGGTCTGGGTGCCACGGGTGACCAGCAGCTTGGTTGCTTCGGTGATGCCTTTGCTCTGGCCGGCATTCACCACCACAAAACCCCAGTCGCTATTCACGGCGACCACCTGGGCGGTGAGGCCATTGCGCTCAAAGGATTTTTTGCGGTCTTCGATCTTGCGAACGAGATCGTCCAGACCTTTGCGGGCTTCGACCACCTTCACTTCTTCGGCGTCCACTTCCTTCTTTTTCAGCTCTGCGGCGACCTGGAGTTCAGCAACGGCCTTCTTGATGTTGTTCTTGTCTTCTTCCAGGGTTTCTGGCTTAACACCCTGAGGAAGCTTGGCCAGCTTGCCTTTGAGCTCATCCAGCTTCTTGTTGCGGGTGTTCAGGTCTTCCTGGGTACGCTTGGTATCGTTGTCAGCCTGGGTGATCTTCAGCTTCTGGGATTTGACCTTTTCAGCCTCGACATCGATTTCCTGCTTCACCGCATCCACGTTGTTGGAGACGTCGGTGACTTGTTTGACGATGGCGGTCGCGGCATTCAGCTCGCTCTGCACTTTAACATTGGTGGTCGAGACGCTCTGACGAACATCGACGAAGGCCCGGCCATTCTGATAGGCAAAGAAAGAGGCAACGAGGATGACGACCGCGCTGAGGATGAAGAGGACTTTGGTCATTGGGGAGGAGTAAAAAAAGTGGCCTGAGGGGTGACGGTAAAACCAGAAACCCAGTTCTTAGTTGGCAGGAGCAGGAGCGGGGGCAAACGGATCGGTCGCAGGAGCCGCCGGAGTTGCAGGTGCGGCTGGGGCAGCAGGAGCTGCGGGTGCACCAAAAGGATCGGAACCCATCGGGGCTGCAGGTGCGGCTGGCGCTGCGGGAGCGGCCGGTGCACCAAAAGGATCGGAATTCATCGGGGCTGCAGGTGCGGCTGG
>DMMK01000029.1 GCA_003453085.1 Verrucomicrobiales bacterium | reverse complement strand
GGGTATGCCAAAGGACTGGGCCATGACGACCTGGGCGGTCTTGTGCCCGACTCCGGGCAACTGCTCCAGAGCCTCCAAGTCTGCGGGAACCTGGCCGTCATATTTTTCGACGAGGATCTCGGACAGCTTTTGAATCGCCTTGGCCTTTTGGGGACCGAGTCCGCAGGGCTTGACGATCTTTTCAATCTCGGCCACCGGCACCAGGGCCATTTCCTGCGGGGTACGACCCAGCGTCCAGAGTTTGGGCGTGATCAAATTCACCCGCACATCGGTACACTGAGCGGAGAGCAAGACTGCCACCAAAAGGGTGTAGGCATCCGTGTGATCCAGAGGCACCGGCGGATCCGGGTAAAGCTGCCCCAGCCGCTGGAGCACGTAGGCGGCGCGTTCGGCCTTGGTCACGGCAATCTCAGATTAGCTGCGCTGAATGCGCTGCACCATTTTGCGCACGTGGTCATACTTCTGGCGATCCTTCATGATGGCCAGGCTTTGGGATTTCGACCCCCAACGGATCACGCGGATGTTCACGTGACGGACGCCCCAGGCATTCATGTGCGCACGGGTAGGCTGGTAGATGTCAATGGTATTGGTCCCGACCAAGGCGGAACCGTAATCGTCCACCTGATAAATGTAGGGGGTGCCCTCAATCTGGAAAATGGTCCCCACCGGATACACGGACCAGTCGGCGGCGGCACTGCGCAGAACGCTGCCATACTTCAACTGCGAGCCAACGGCGGTACGTGCACCGTACTGGATGTGGTCTGACTCACTGTGAGTGTAGGCGGTGGTCCGCACGGCGGAGATGCGCGTGCCTTTTTTGGACATCACCTTCTTGTTCGAACTGGACGAAGAACAAGAGCAGAGGAGGGCTGCGACAATACAGAGCAGGCAGGTGGTGGCGTTTCTCATCATTTCACAAGTCTTGACATTCAAGCTACCGCTGAATTGAAAATCATCGTGCGGCATTTGGGCTCCAAAATCAATCACGGATTTTCCACCCACTCGCCCCTGGCGGCCGCTCAAGGCAGTTTAAGCTTGGCGGCATAAGCCTCCGCAGCCGCCGGAGACTCCATCGTTTTTTTGCCAAATGCGGACGGTCCCGCCACTCCTCCGCCCAAAATCAGGTAATCCGGCTGGCAGACGAGGGTGTAGGCATTGTCGCCTTTGGCCCCGCCATTGGGCAGCAGCCATTTCAGGTTTCCCAGAGAATCAAAGGCGGCAGTATAAATGTCCGTGGCCCCCAAGCTCGTCAAAGTTTGCCCAGCCAAAGTCGCGGTGGCGGAGAACTCACCGGTCACATACACCCGGTCGGCCCCATCTGTCGCCACGCCCAGGCAGTAGTCCACTGCGGGCCCCTGAATGACCTGGGACCAGAGAGGCCGCCCATCGGGTGAAAAGTGCACCAGGAAACCATCGCTGTCTTTGTCGCCGGTGGTTTTGAAAACTTTCTCGCCCAGCTTCACGCTGCCTTTGAACATCCCCGCCCCAGTGACACGACCTGCGGCATCCACCGTGATTTCATGGAAGCCAGCGCTAGGGGTGCCGGAGATCAGCGAGACCCACACAGGCTCCCCCTCCGGCGTGGTCTTGATCACCAGAGCAGCCTGGCCGGTCGTGGTTTCGAGCGCCAGCTTTCCTGCCAGCCCTTTTCCCCCACCGCTGCCGCCGATGTAGAGATTGCCCCCGGCATCCGTGCCAATGCCGTGCCCGCTGCCATTGAATTTTCCCGATGTCGTCTTCACCCAGCGCAGGCTGCCCCCGGCATCATACTTGGCCCAAAAGACGGCCCGTGAGGTGCTGCCTGCATTGGCCACCACTTGGCCAAATTTCCCTTCCCCTGCCACAGATCCGGCGACAACGACATCCCCCTGGGCATCCAGGGCGATGCCGTGGCCATAGTCATAACCGGCTCCGCCTGCGGTGCGAATCCACAGAAGGTCCCCGGACGGCGAATACTTGGCCACAAAGATGTCATAATCCCCGGCATTGGGCAGCACCTGCCCCAGGGCCCGGGCATCGGTGCTTTGGAAATGACCTGTGACGTAGGCATTCCCGGCGGCATCGGTGACGACCCCATAACCACGGTCCACCAGACTGCCGCCCAAGCTGCGAACCCAGAGAAACTTTCCTTCAGGTGAAGCCTTGGCCAGGAAGAAATCCGACCCGCCCAGGGATTCGCGTTTCAATTCACCAAAGCTGCCCGCATCGGTGGTTTCACCCGCCAGAAAGACATGCCCCTGACCATCCACGGCCACGGCACGGGTCTTGTCATTTTTCAGGCCACCTCCGGCGGCGACCCATTCAAAGGAAGGCTCGGCTGCCGGCAGGGAGGAAGCCAGAAGGAAAGGAAGAAGGAGGCGGGAGAGTGACATGCGCGGAAGAATACGCGATGCCTTTCCGAGGCCTTGAAACCAAGATGCGTATCAAAGTGACAAGGACGCCTCCCTTCCCGACCGGATTTTACACCACTTCTTCGATGACCGGGTTCGTGAGGGAACCGATGCCTTCGATCTCAATGGTGACGCTGTCGCCCGCTTTCAGCCACAGCGCAGGTTTGCGGGCCATGCCGACGCCATGAGGGGTGCCGGTGAGGATGACCGTGCCCGGCAGCAGGGTGGTGCTGGCACTGAGGAAGGCGATGATGGTGGGCACATCGAAGATCATGTCGTTCGTGTTCCAGTCCTGCACGGCCTCTCCATTGAGGATGGTCTTGATGCCCAGCGCGTTGGGGTTTGCGATCTCATCACGAGTGACCAAGACGGGACCCAGCGGGCAAAAGGTATCGAAGGTCTTGCCCCGGCACCACTGGCCGCCGCCACCGTTCTTCTGCCAGTCTCGGGCGCTGACATCGTTGGCACAGGTATAGCCCAGCACATAGTCCAGCGCGTTTTCCTTGCTGACGTTTTTGGCGGCTTTGCCAATGACGATGGCCAGCTCGCACTCATAATCCACAGTGTCACTGCGCAGGCCGCGGGGCAGTTCGATGGCGTCGCCGGGGTTCTGGACGGTACCGGGGCTCTTCATGAAAAGCACGGGATGCTCTGGAATGGCGGCACCGCTTTCCTCCGCGTGGAACTTGTAGTTGAGGCCGATGCAAAGGATGGCCGTCGGCTGCACCGGAGCGAGAACCTTGGCCACATCTGCCACGGTGTCCGTCACGCGATGGTCGCCAAAGATGTCGCCTTCAATGACTCGGGCGGAGCCGTCGGTTTGTTGGGAGGCGTAGGCAATGTGGCCGGCGGAATCGGAGTAACGGATGATTTTCATGAATGGGAGAGGGGGAAAGAACTTGTACGCAGTTCAAAGGCAAGTTTAACGACGATTGAAGGCCACGCACTCTTCATACCGCGCCCCGGTGCCGCCAAACATGTCCAGCGCACTGCCGATGGTGCCGTCCACACGTCCGTGGCTCAGCTGATCCAGGCGGCTCAGATCACCCAGGTGGCGGATGCCCCCTGCATAGGTCATCGGGATGGGGCTGTGTTCGCCCAGGAAAGCGACGAGGGCCTCGTCCATGCCCTCACACTTACCCTCCACATCCACGGCGTGAATGAGGAATTCGGCACAACAACCAGCCAGGTGCTTCAACGTTTCTGGGGTGACGTGCAGATCTGTGAGCGTCTGCCAGCGATTCATGGCCACAGTCCATCCGCTGGCGGTGGCCTTGCAGCTCAGGTCAATGACCAGACGGTCTCGGCCCGCAGCGGCCACCATTTTTTGCAGCCTGGTTTCGAAAAGGTGCCGTCGGTTTCAAACAGGTAACTGGTGACGATGACGTGGCTCGCCCCGGCCTCCAGATACTCCACCGCATTGCAGGGCCGGATGCCGCCGCCGACTTGCAATCCTTTTGGATAGGCACCGAGGGCTGACTTGGCCGCCGCTTCATTCCCGGGCCCCAGCAGGATGACATGCCCGCCCGTGAGGCCGTCATCGGCGTATTTCCGGGCAAACCAAGCCGGGTCGCGGTCACTGACGAAATTCGTCTTCAGCCCCCCGCCGGAATCGCTGAGGCTAGAGCCCACGATCTGCTTCACTTGGCCATCGTGGAGATCAATGCAGGGGCGGAAACGGGTCATGGTGGGAGGCTTGAGCTAAGGAGGCCACGCCACGTCGTCAAGGCCGATTGAACAAACTCCCGGTCTTCCGCCCGCCTGCGGGCTTGCTTTCTGCCCAAAAGTGGAGTTCAGAGTCCGTTGCTGTAACAACCACCATGGAATCAATCGAGATCGCGCGCCTGTGCGCCAAGTATGCCGACGAAAAAAAAGCCGAGAACATCGTGCTTCTGGATCTGCGCGGCCTGTCGCCCGTGACGGACTTTTTCGTCATCGCCACTGCCAGTTCCAACCCGCAGTTGCGTGCCGTCCGCGATGAGGTCGTGGACCAGCTCCGCGACAAGCATGGTGAGAGGCCTCTTTTCAGCGACGGCACTTTCGAGAGCCAGTGGCTGATCGTGAACTTCCCGAACGTGCTCGTTCACGTCCAGTCCCCTGAGAAGCGCGAATACTACGCCCTCGAAGAACTCTGGGGTGATGCCCCAAGAC
>DMMK01000032.1 GCA_003453085.1 Verrucomicrobiales bacterium | reverse complement strand
CGGCCCCCTGCAAAACGGCGTGAGCCTGGAACATTACACCGGAGCAGGCAAATTGCCCGATTCTGCCGCCTGGACCTACGACGCCCGCAGCCGTGGCACGCCGGTGATCGTGGACGGCAAGGTGATCCTTTGGGGTTATCGAGGCGAAACGAGTGATTTGGTCGAACTTTTGACCGTTTTGGATGCCAAAACTGGCAAAAAGCTCTGGGAAGTGGAAATTTCCGACTACCTCAGCGATTCCATCTACAACCGCTACTCCATCGGTGCTCCGACCGTGGACCCGGAAACGAAGCGCATCTACCTCGTCAGCAATGCCGGCGTGTTTGTTTGCTATGAGATGGATGGTAAGAAGGTCTTCGAGATCCCGCTGATGGAAGATTTCGGTCGCATGACATTCCCGAATGCCCGCGTGGGCAGCCCAGTGATCGAGGGTGACCTGGTGATAACCCACTTCATTTTCTCCAACTGGGGAGCCGACGGTCCTGCTGCCGACCGCGCCTATGCATTCGATAAAAAGACGGGTGAGCTCGTCTGGTGGGCCCTCCCTGGCGTCAGCCCGCCGGTGGACAGCTCCTTCTCCACCCCGGTTCTGGAAACCCGCGATGGCAAACGCGTGATGTATTACACCACAGGCTGCGGCCACATCGTCTGCGTGAATGCCCGCAGCGGCAAAGCCTACTGGAAGATGCCCATCTGCAAAAACGGGGTCAATGCCTCCGTCGTGCTGCACAAGGGCAACAAGCTCATCGCCATCCACGGTGACGAGAATATCGACAGCTCTGAAAAGGGCCGCATGGTCGCCATCAAGCTGCCCGAAACCCTCACCGCCCCCACGACCCCAGAAGGCACCGTGTTGACGGATGCCGAACTCTGGCGTCTGCCCCTGGGAGCCACCAGCAGTTCCCCCGTGGTGGTTGGCGACATGCTTTATCAGCTCACCGATGGTGGCGAGCTCTATTGCATCAACATCGAAACCGGCAAGGAGCTGTGGAAGAAGAAGCTCAGCAATGCGAACCTGCACTCCTCCGCAGTTTATGCCGATGGCCTACTCTATTGCCCCATGATGGAAGGCAAGCTGGTGGTGGTGAAGCCTAGCGAGACGGATGCCGAGATCGTCCAGGAGATCAAACTCGATGGCCAGTGCCTGGGTGCCCCTTCCATTTGTGATGGCGTGGTGTACGTCACCACGACCGAAAAGCTCTACAGCTTCCCGATTCCCAACAGCGGCATCAAGGTGGATGCCGCCCCCGTGGTGGAAATCCCGAAAGCTGGCAAACCTGCTGCCTTGCAGGTCATCCCGGCTGAAGTCGTCATCATGAACGGCAGCAAGCAGGCCTTCCGCATCCGCAGCGTGGATGCCAATGGTTTTACCGTCAGCGAAGACGTCAAAGGCGTGAAGTGGGAATCCTTCATCCCGCCGACAGCCAAGGTGAAAGCCTCCATGGACGCGAAGTTCAACGAGGCTGGTGAACTGGTGGTAGCCGTGGATGCCAAAGAAAGCGCCGGTGCCTTCAAGGCCACTGCCGCTGACGGCACCTTCGGAACCATCCGTGGCCGTGCGCTGAAGAACCTGCCTCTGACGGAAGATTTTGAAGGCTACGCGCTTGATCAGGACCAGCCTTCTGAAGGCGTGAAGTTCTCTTACCCGCCGCTGCCGTGGATCGGTGCCCGCTTCAAGTTCGACGTTCGCGAGCTCGAAGGAAACAAGGTGTTCGCCAAGACCTTCGACCGTTTGCTTTTCCAGCGCGGCACAGTCTTCGTCGCTCCATCCCACCTGTCCAACTACACGATGCAGGCCGATGTGCGCACCGAGGGCAGCGCCCGTCTGAAGTCGGACATCGGTTTCATCAACCAGCGCTACCTCATCTGCCTGCGCGGTAATGCTAACAAGCTGGAAGTCAGCTCCAACCCCGAGCGTCTGAAGGTCGAAGGCAATTTCAAGGTCTCCGCCAACACCTGGTACACCCTGAAGACCCGTGTGGATGTGAACCCCGACGGCAGCGGTGTGGTGCGTGGCAAGGTGTGGGAAAAAGGCCAGCCTGAGCCTGAAGCCTGGACCGTGGAGGCCAAGGTGGCCAAAGCCCACACCCAGGGCAGCCCCGGCATCTTTGGTTTCAGCCAGATGAACCAGAAGCGTGTGTTTCTGGACAATCTGAGCATCACTCCGAACAAGTAATCATCTCTTTCTGTCTCTACCCTTTCCATGAAGCTAAAATCCACCCTCCTCCTGGCGCTGTTCAGCGCTTCTGCCCTTCAGGCTGCCGACTGGTCCGAATGGGGCGGCGGCAAGAGCCGCAACATGGTGTCCGAAGAAAAAGGACTGCCGCTGGAATTCGAACCTGGGAAAAAGTACGGTCCCAAGGCCGCGCCGAAAATCGCTGGCCGTCTGCGCCCCAATGCTGAAGAGGCCAATAAAGGCCCCGGCGCTGAAGATGTGGACATGAGCACCACCAAGAACTGCCTCTGGGTGGCCAAGCTGGGCTCCCAGACCTATGGCACTCCCATCATTGCCGATGGCAAAGTCTATGTAGGCACCAACAACGAAACCCCGCGCGACTCGAAAAACATCGGCGACCGTGGCATCGTGATGTGCTTTGAGGAGAAGACTGGCAAGTTCCTCTGGCAGCTCGTTTCCCCTAAAATGGGCAGCGGCAAGGTGAATGACTGGGAGTACCTGGGCATCTGCGCCAGCCCGACCATCGTCGGCAATCGCGCTTATGTTCCTGGCAACCGCTGCCAGATCATCTGCCTGGATGTCGAAGGCATGGCCAACGGCAACGATGGCATGAAGGAAGAGGCCCAGTTCATGGCAGTGCCAGACAAGGATGGCAAGCTGACTCCGGTGGAGCCCGGTCCGCAGGACGCCGACATCATCTGGGTGTATGACATGTACAAGGAACTCGGCGTCTTCCAGCACAATGCCACGGCCGGTTATCCCCTGGTCATCGGTGACAAGCTCTTTGCCCCGACCTGCAACGGCGTGGACTGGACGCACACCAACATTCCATCCCCTCAGTCCCCCAGCTTCATCATGCTGAATGCCAACGATGGCACCCTCATGGGCGAAATGGATCATGTGGCCAGCGAGCGCGTGCTCCATTGCTCCTGGTCCAGCCCGACCTACACGGAGGTCAATGGCAAGCCACAGATCGTCTTCGCCGCTGGTGACGGCTGGGTTTATTCCATGGCCCCGGAGACCGAGAAGAAGGACGACTTTGACATCCTCAAGGAATACTGGCGCTATGATGCAAACCCACCTGAGTATCGCAAAAACGATGCAGGCGAGCCGATCAAGTATGTGGAATACGATGGCCCGAGTGAGATCATCGGCACCCCTGTGGTGTATGACGGCCTCGTTTACGTCGCCATCGGCCAGGACCCTGAGCACGGTGAAGGCGTGGGCATGCTGAGCTGCATTGATCCCAAAGGCACGGGTGACCTCTCCGGCAAAGCTCTCTGGACCTTCAAAGGAATCGAGCGCTCCATCTCCACTTGCGCCGTCAAAGATGGCCTGGTTTACATCGCCGACTACACTGGCCGCCTGTTCTGCCTGGATGCCAAGACCGGCAAGGAGTACTGGAAGTTCGACACCAAGGGCCACATCTGGGCCAGCCCCCTCGTCGCGGATGGCAAGGTGTACATTGGCAACGAAGAAGGCGAACTGTTCATCCTGGCCGAAGGCAAGGAACTCAAGGAGCTGAAGACCATTGAATTCCCATCCCCGCTGCTGGGCGGTCTGGTCGCTGCCAATGGCTGCCTCTACGTCGCCACCCACACCCACCTGTATTGCTTCAAAGAAGGCGGCACTCCGGTGGAAACGGCGGCCAAGTAATCACGCGGCAAATTCATCATCTCAGAAGGCCGGAGGGATTTTCCCTCCGGCTTTTTTTATTGTTTCTGCCCGCTTGGCAGAAACAAAGGTGAACTTTCAGCGCAAGTCTTCATGACAGCTTGCATCTAGGGAGTGAGATCACACGCACTCTTCTCCATCACCTTATTATGAAAAAGTCTCTTTTACTCAGCTTGATCAGCCTTGGGGGCTTGGCCCAAATGCAGGCGATAGCGCTGGAGCCAGTCATCCAAAAGTTCTATCCAGCACTGCCTACCGCCGGGCAGACATCTGCCTTTGGCAAATCGGTGGCCATGACGGAGCGCTTCTTCCTGGTCGGCGATCCTGGAGATGACGTCCTCTTCACCAATGCTGGTGCCGTGTATGTCCACGACGCCAAGACGGGCAAACGTCTGCGCAAGCTGACCGCCAATGATGCCGCTGCAGAGAACGACTTTGGCACCGCCGTGGCCGTCAGTGGTAACATCGCTATCGTCGGTGCCCCGGGCGCAGACAGCGGCCGCGGCGCCGTGTATGTCTTCGACTTGAAAAAGGGCACTGCGGTGAACAAGCTGGTCGGTCAGGAAAGCAATATCTCAGGCGGTCTGCCGGACTTTTTCGGTCAGTGCCTGGCGCTGGAGGGAACTGTCGCTGTCATTGGCTCTCCAGGGGATGACCAGGCCGATCTCGGCACTGATTCCGGCAGTGTCTATATGATGAAGGTGCTGGATACCAACCCCCAAACCAATGTCATTCGCAAAGTCCGTCTGCCGCTAGCTGAGGCGAATGGGAACGATGTCTTTGGCAGCAGTGTTGGGATCAGCGGAAACTTCGCCGTCGTCGGCGCACCTGGCGACACCGGGCTGGGAAAGGCCGGCGCGGGCACCGTGCATGTTTTTGAAATCCCGACCGGCAAACGAGTTTTGAACACCCCTGCTTTTGATGCCACGGCGGGAGACGCTTTCGGCAGCAGCGTGGCCATTCACGGAGACTTGATCCTGGTCGGTTCGCCCAAGTCTGAAACCAACTCCATCTTCTCGAACACGGGTAGTGCCTACCTGATCAATTTTGTAGGCAAATTTGTCTTGAAAAAATATCTCCCTACTTCCAGCTCAGGGGGGGATCAGTTTGGTGGTGCAGTTTCGCTTTCAGGCAGTCTGTCGCTTATTAGCGCTCCCTTTGGCCAGCAGTCTCCGGGCAACACTGGCACCGCTTTTCTTTTCGATAACCTCACCGGGAACCAACTGCGTTCGATGAGCATGCAGGGTGCTCCGGTCAATGCCCGTTATGGCAGCAGCGCTGTGGTTTATGGTAACCAGGCGCTTATTGCTTCTCCAGGGGACAAGGATGTGGGGACCGATGCGGGCGCGGTGTATCTTTTTCAGGGGCTTTCCCGTCGGCTTGGAGTGAACACTCTGGCCAAAAAAGGCGATTTTGCCCCGGGTGCGCCGGAGGCAGTTTATGCAGGTTTTAATGCTTATCAGATCACTTCGCAGGGGCAGAACCATGTGATGCTGCAAGCCAGCATGAGTGGTCCTGGCAGTTCCGCAGGCAGGACGCAGGGCATTTGGAGCCGTATGGGTGGGGAGTTTGGCTTGGCGTTGCGTTCTGGTGTCACATCCACCCCGATTCCTGGTTCGCCACTCGTGGCGAGCCTGTCCAATCCAGTGCACACAATTTTCGGTTTCACTACTTTTTATGCAAAGCTGAAAGGTGCAGGTATCACGGCCGCAAATGATGAGCATTGGGTGCTGGATGATGGTGACAACGCCATTTCGATGATCGGCGAAGGCGCGGCCTTGGTGACTGGTCAGGCCATTGGCAGCTTAGGCCAGATGGTGAACAGCAGCTCCAGCAACAGGGCCGCCATGATTGTAGGTCTGCGCAGCACCCCCACAAAGACCGTCACAGCGGCGGGAGACAGCGCGGCCCTGATGTTCGCCATGCCAGGGGATACGCCTATCGCCAGCCTCATCGAAGGCACACCCAGCCCTATCACGGGCGTGAACTATGGTCAGGTCGGGCCTCGCATCGCCCTGGGGTCGGACCGCGCCATCGTGCCCGTTGTCCTGGTCAGCGGCTCGGTCCCTGTCACCAAGGCCAACAATGCCGCCCTGGTGCAGTTCAGAAATGGTGCGGCAGATGTGTTGCTCGCTCGTAAGGGCAATGCGGCACCTCTTGTTCCGGCGAATCCCACGGCCGTGTTCGAGGCTTTCCTGGGCGAATGTGTGAGTGCCAATGGTTCCCTCCTCATCCGCGCCACCCTTACAGGCGTGCCGAAGGCTGAAAACGAAGGTCTTTGGGGTTCCGGTATCAATCTCTTGAATCTCATTGCTCAAAAGGGTAAAAAGATCCGCTCGGGAATAGACCTGACCTATGTCTCCTTCATTCGTTACTGGAGCACGAACAATGGTTTCTTTGTCTTGGCCAAAGTCAGCGGGCCTGGCGTTACCGCTGCCAATGACTTGGTGCTGGTCCACTATCCCTCGGCCTCCATTCCTCCACGCCTTTTGATGCGCGAAGGAGATCACGCTCCGGATTGTGGTGGCGCCCGTATCGGTCTCATCCAAAAGGTGGAGGCTGACCGCAACAGCGGTTTTTATGCAGTCATCACCACCCTGACTGACAGTGATGCCGCCAGCAGCCAGGCCATGTGGACCGGAAAGGTCACCGTGTTAAGCGAGAACGTCACCAACGTCGAGCTGGAGAAACCGTTCCTCCGTCTCCGTCGTGGGAGCTTTCAGGAATTGGGCAGCTCTACCGCCGCCCTGACCAGCATTGATTTTCTTCTGCCGACCGACCTTAGCGGTGCAGGTGGCCGCGGGCTGGGCAGCCCGGTCACCAGCAGCACGGTGGCCCTCATCCTCACCTTTGCCAACAAGCAGGTCATCGCCGGTCCGCTGACGGAGCCAGTGGGTGTGCCCTTGGAAGAGGTGGAACCTTAAAGGGGGTCTCAGAGTGGCTTCACTGGCCAGGCATTTCTGACAACGAATGAACTTCTAATGCACTTCGATGCGGGGTGTCACCGGGATGCGCTTGTTCAGCCAGGCCAGGAAGAAAAACAGCCGCAGTCGCCACCACGCGGCGAAGGACAGACTGGTGCACCCTGCCAATACGGCATTGATGGAGCAGACCATCTTCAGGCGCGGGTGAGGTTGGAAGAAGATCTGGGCGAAGGGCAGCTTGTAGAAGTTCTCGATGAACTCCCAGTATTGGGCGATGCGGCGGCGGTTGTCTTTTTCGTAGCGCTTCATGTCGGCGGTCATCGGCAGGCCTGTGGCCAGGGCCTCATGTACGACCTGGGCTCCTTGCTGGCCGCTGGTCATGGCCAGCAGCACCCCGCTGGAGAAGATGGGATCAATGAACCCGGAGGCATCGCCGATGCGCACCACCCGTGGGGAGACTAGGCGTTCATTGCGATAGGAGAAATCCGTCACCACATTCAGCGGTGTTTTGGACACGGCGTTCAGAAAGCGCTGCTGCACGACGGGCGTGTTCTTCACGGCATCGGCATAGACCTCTTCGGGCTTTTGGTTCAGGGACTTGTAGTCTTCGCGATCCAGCACAAGGCCCACGCTGGTCTTGTTGGCCTCCAGCGGGATCATCCAGAACCAGGAGTTTTCGCGCCTAACAATGAGGATGTCACCGTATTCATCGCCCTGGGGCATGTCCAGGTTTTCAAAGTGGCCGAAGATGGCGATCTTTTTGTGTCCGGAATAATACTCGCGCAGAGACTCTCGGTTGCCGGTGAAGTTGGTCAGGCCGCTGGCATCCATCATCATCTTGGCCGTCACCTCATGCTCGCTGCCATCGGCCGTGCAATATTTGACGGTCACGTGGCTTTCGCCCACCGCATGCTCCAGCACCAGGCTCTCCTCGCTCACCACGGCGCCGCATTCACGGGAGTGCTGCAGCAAAAGGTCATCGAATTTGGACCTCTCCACCTGCACGGATTGGGGATACTCGGTGAAGGACCCCTTTGAAAAGTCCAGCCGCACCTTATGGGAGCCGCTGCCCATCAGGAACTGCGCCCCGCGTTTCACCATGAAACCGGCGGCTTCGATTTTCGGCCACACACCCAGGTCATCAAAGATCTTCCGGTTGTAGGGGAGGAGGGATTCCCCCACGTGGAAGCGTGGAAACTTCGCTTTTTCCAGGACCAGAACACGCCTGCCAGCCTTCGCCAAAGTGGTGGCAGCCGTCGATCCGGCGGGGCCCCCTCCAATGATGATGACATCCCATGAGGTGTCCTGCGGGGTTAGAGAGCTGGCTTGATTCATGAATGAACTTTTAGTTATGTTATGCCGTCTTCAAACTCGGACAGGCGTTTAAAATGTGCAATGGAAGAACCTGTTTTTGGTGATTTTGATGATGCCGTAACGGCATCATCATAATGCTGAAAGTGTATTTTGAGCATGATTGCATCTGGCCTTATCTAGAAGGTCATGAGCACTACATACGATGTGATCGTCATCGGCGGCGGTCCTGCGGGAGCCAGTTCTTCAGCCATCCTCGCCGAGGCGGGGCATCGTGTGCTGCTGCTGGAGCGGGAGAAGTTCCCCCGTTACCACATTGGGGAGTCGCTGATCCCCTTCACCTACTTCCCGCTGGAAAGACTGGGGCTGGTGGACCGCATGAAGAAATCCCACTTTGTGCGCAAATACAGCGTCTGCTTTGTGCCCCCGCATGGCCGCACCAGCCAGCCGTTTTATTTCTTCAACCGCTATGACCGCGACACCGTGGCGGAGACCTGGCAGGTGCTGCGCTCCGAGTTTGATGAGATCCTTTTGAACAACGCCCGTGATAAGGGTGTGGAGGTGCGCGAGCTGACGAAGGTGCTGGACCTCCTGCGGGATGACCTGGGGCGTGTCGTCGGTGTCCGTGCCGAGCATCACGATGGCACTGTGGCCCATTACCATGCGAAGATCACGCTCGACTGTTCCGGCAAGGAAGCCTTCACCACGGTGCGCAATGGCTGGCGCGTGCGTGATCCCTATCTGAACAAGGTGGCCGTGTGGACGTATTACAAGGGCTCCCGGCGCGAGGCCGGCGTGGATGAAGGGCAGACAACGGTAGCCTTTGTGAAGGACAAGGGCTGGTTCTGGCACATCCCGCAGCACAATGACATGGTCAGCGTGGGCGTGGTGGCTGAGGGCAAATACCTTTCCCGCGATGGGGTGAAGAGCCCGGAGCTGATCTTCAAGCGTGAGATGGAGGAGAACCTGTGGATCAAGGAATCCCTGTCCCATGGCGAGCAAGTGGGGAACTATTTCATCACCAGCGAATACAGCCACCATGCCAAGCACTGTGGCAGTGAAGGGCTGCTGCTGGTAGGGGATGCCTTCGCCTTCCTGGACCCGGTCTTCAGCAGCGGCCTCATGTTTGCCATGAAGAGCGGTGTGCTGGCCGGCGAGGAAGTCAGCAAGGGGCTGAAGGAAAACGACCTCAGCCCCGCGCGCTTTACGGAGTACTCCCGGGTGCTGCGCCAGGGTGTGGAGAACATGCGCAAGCTGGTGTATGCCTTTTACAATCCGGAGTTCAGCTTTGGCAAACTCATCCGCAATCATCCCGATGCAGGCGGTGCCGTGACGGACTGCCTGAGCGGCGATGTAAACAAGGATTACACCGAGCTGTGGGATCAGATCCGGGAGATCGTGCCGCTGCCCGATGACCTCCCTCTGGGGGAACCTGAAATCGAGGGCCGGGGCAAGGAAGTGATGGCGGTGGCCTAACAGAATCTAACGAATTGCATCCTTCTGTGAATAGCATGAATCAAGAGCCTGCGGGCGACTCCTCCACGTACGATGTCATTGTCATCGGGGGTGCCCTTTCCGGTGCGGCGACGGCAACGCTTTTGCTGCGGCACAATCCGGGCATCCGGCTTTTGATCATCGAAAAATCCGCCAAACTGACCCGCCGTGTGGGCGAGGCGACGGTGGAGATCAGCGCGTACTTCATGGGGCGTGTGCTAGGCCTCACGCATTACCTGAACGAGAACCATCTGGTGAAACAAGGGCTGCGGTTTTGGTTCGAAAATGAGGAGGTTACGAATGTCTCCGAGGCCAGCGAACTGGGGGCGAAGTACCTTTCTCGCATTCCTTCCTATCAGCTCGATCGCTCCACCTTTGATGAAGAGGTGCTGCGCCGTGCCTGCCTGGCAGGGGCGGAGATGATCCGGCCAGCGACGGTTTCCAATGTGCAGCTCAATGAAGGCGGCCTGCAGACGTTGGAGATGAAGCATGAGGGGCAGTCTCGCACGTTACGCGCCCGCTGGCTGGTGGATGCCTCCGGCCTCGCTGCTGTGCTGGCGCGCAAGAATGGCTGGTGGAAGTCCAATACGGAGCACCCCACGGCAGCCGTGTGGTCCCGCTGGAAGGGCGTGAAGGATTGGGACAGCCGCGAGCTGGCCCTGAAATATCCCGAGTGGTCACGGGCAGTGTATGGCATCCGCAATACGGCGACGAACCACATCATCGGCGATGGCTGGTGGAGCTGGTGGATTCCGCTGAAAGGCGGCGATGTCAGCGTGGGCATTGTGTTTGATCAGCGCCTGGTCGAGTTCCCATCCGAGGGCGGAAAGATTGGCGACCGACTCAAGGCCTTTCTTATGAAGCACCCGGTGGGACGTGAGATGCTGGTGGATGCAGAGTACCAGGATGAGGACATGCACCTGCGGCGGAACCTTGCCTATTACAGCACCACGTTTGCGGGTAATGGTTTTGTACTAGTGGGCGATGCCGCCGCTTTCATGGATCCCTTTTACAGTCCCGGCATGGACTGGATCTCCTTCAGCACCAGCAGTGCTGCGAACCTGATCACCGAGCAGCGGCAGGGCAAACCCATGGTGGAACGGCTGGTGAAGTACAATCGTGATTTCAGTGTGAGCCATCGCCGCTGGTTCGAGTCCCTCTACAAGGACAAGTATGAGTACATGGGCGAGTTCGATCTCATGAGCCTCGCCTTTCGCCTAGATCTGGGACTCTACTATTGGGGGGTGGTGGAGGTGCCGTTCAACCACGGTGAGGAAGCCCTGTTTGCCCCGCCCTTTTCGCCTCCTTCGGGCCGCATCTTTTCCGCGCTCATGAGCACGTATAACCGGAGGTTTGCGAAGATCGCCCGCCGCCGCCGTCGTGTAGGGGAGCTGGGCAGGACGAACCGCGCCCGGCGCTGCCTCATCCCCGGCTTCATGCTGAAGCGCAGCAACATGCTGAAACTCTTCCCCATGCTGGGAAGCTGGGCCTGGCTGGAAATCACCGAGGGCTGGAAGAGCTGGTTCGATGAAGACAGCGCTGCCGAAGTTCCCCGGTCCGATGCTGGCAATGCCACATCTGCCGAGGGCGTGCCAGCAGTAGGTTAACGCACTCGGATAGGAGTTAGGTCAGCCCATCCATGCCACCTGTGCTGGTGGCGAAGGCTTCCTCCTGAAGACCGAGGCGATGCAGGGTGCTGAGGTAGAGGTTCGGCAGCGGGTAGTTGTTCTTTTGGTCGAAGGCGAGATGCTGGCCGTGTTTGAAGCCGCCTCCGGCGAAAAGCACGGGCATGTTCTTGTTGTCGTGGCTGGAGGCATTGCCCAGGTTGGAGGTCATGAGGACCATCGTCTCATCCAGCATGGAGTCGGCCTTCAGACGGCGCAGGAAGCCGCCCCATTCGTTGATCATGCCCTGTTCCACGATGGCAAGCTGGCGCAGCTTTTCCTCGTTCATGCCGTGGTGGCTGAGGCCGTGGTAGCTTTCATCCACGCCATCCAGTCCGGTGACTGCATTGCCTGTGACATGCAGGGTGACAAAGCGGGTGGAGTCCGTGGCGAGGGCCAGGTGAATGATGTCCAGGTAGATGCGCTCCACTGCCACCTCGTTGTCGCGGGGGATTTGGGCGGGAGCCTTGGCATTCACCTTCGGCTTGGGTTTGCGGATCCACTCCTCATTGGCGACGAGGCGCTGCTCCAGGTCCCGCACGCTGGTGAACCAGGCGTCCAATTTGTCCCGGTCCCCGGCACCGACTTCACGCATGAGAGTCTTGGCCTCGGCCCCGACCACGTCCATGACGCTGCGCCCGCGGCGGATCAGTTCGGTCTGGCGGTCCTGTTCGGCGGCGTTGTCGTTAACAAAAAGTTTGGCGAAGAGCTTCATCGCGTTGTTCTCCGCCGGGATCATGGCTCCGTTCTCCGTGTAGGCGGGACTGCTCTGGCTATTGGTGTTGAGCACCAGGGAAGGGAAACGAGTCTCATGGCCCAGATGCTTGGCCATCAGTTGGTCCAGCGAGATGGTGTTGCGGGAGGTGGCCCCGCGCTGGTTGGGACAGGCCGAAAAGATGCTGCCCTCGGCGGTGTGACCACCGGAGACGCCGGGATGGGAGGAGCCGGAGATGACGGTGAAGTCCTGGCGGATGTCCTGCAGGGATTGCAGGTACTGGGAGGGCTTGTAATCACGTCCGGCGGTTTCGGGCACAAGGTGGGGATTGTGCAAACCGAGGGCGAGGCTGATGCCGACGAAACGTTTGGCCTGGCGTGTCTCCGGCACGGCGGCAAAGGCGGGAGTCATCGACTCTAGCACAGGCAGTCCCAGGGAAATGCCGAGGCCACGCAGGACGGTGCGACGCGAGAGGCGGCGCTTGGTGGTGAAGGAGGCTGAATTCATGGGGGGAGGGACTACTTGTGCGTGAAGACGGGGCTCTTCACGGCTTCTAGGATCAACGAGCGAAGGCCGAAGTTCTTGCCTTTAGCCTGGGTGACAATGGCCTCCACGGCCTCGCGGTCGCCAAAGCGTATAGGCGCACCGGTGGCGTAGGTGAGGAACTGGCCGACAAATCCGGTGGCGAGTTGCTCCGGCTTATGAAGATAGATCTGCTTCCAGCTTTGCAGGTCGGTGAAGGGATCGCCCTTTGGCGTGGTGCCGGAGGCCACAATAGGAACGCCTTTACCACGGAGGCCGTAGCGATCGCGCCAGACCCCGACGGGATCGAAGTTTTCCAAAACG
>DMMK01000381.1 GCA_003453085.1 Verrucomicrobiales bacterium | reverse complement strand
ACCCTGACGATGGCGGCAGACAATGAGGAGTTCGTCCTGCGCGGGAACAAACCCCTCTGGAGCGGCAACGACCCTCAATACGGCGAAGTGTCCTATGGCGTCAGCTACGATGCCTTTGGCAATCCCACCGTCTCCACCACCAGCAACGGCACCTACAACAACAATCACCCCTTTCACAATAACCGCCGCCGCGAGCAGTGGACCCTCGCCCTCCAGACCAAGGCTCAGGTGCGCCAGCGCATGACCCAGGCCCTCAGCGAGATCCTCGTCATCTCCGAAATTGATGCCACCGTCCAGGGCAAACACTATGGCGCCGCCGCCTACTGGGACATGCTGGCCGACAATGCCTTCGGCAAGTACCGCGACCTCCTCCAAAAGGTCACCTACCACCCCATGATGGGCATCTACCTCAGCCATCTGCGCAACCGCGCCACCTACGTCAGCGGCGGCGTCACCATCAGCCCGGATGAAAACTACGCCCGTGAGATCATGCAGCTCTTCTCCATCGGCCTCGTGCTGCGCCATCCCGATGGCAGCCTCGTCCTCGGCCAGGATGGCCTCCCCGTCCCCACCTATGACAATGGCGACATCACCGAACTCGCCCGCGTCCTCACCGGCTTCTGCCACGGTGCACGCCATGCCACCGCCTCCATCCAGCGGTTCAACGGCCTGTACATGGCCGCCTCCAGCCCGCGCGTCAGCCCCACCATTGAAATTCAGGGCTCCAACTTCACCAGCTTTGGCGAAGGCGGCGGCGACTCCTGGTGGCAGGCCCCCTGGATCTACCCGATGAAGGTGCTTGGCAAGGTCGGCACCGTCAGTGCAGCGGCACTCACCCTCCACGACTTCGGTGCCAAGACCCTCCTCGCAGGCAAACACGGCCAGACCCTCGTCCCCGCCCAGACCGTCGTCACGGCCACCGCCGATGGCACCAGCCACACCATGGCGGAGGCCGACGTCACGCTGGCCCACAACTGCCTCGCCGGGAATCCCTCCTCCGGCAGCTACAACGGCCACCAAAACACCCCCATCAACATTTCACGCTGGCTCATTCAGCGCCTCACTTCCTCCAATCCTAGCGCCGGCTACCTCTACCGCGTCAGCGAGCGCTACTGCCAGACCAATGGCAACCTGGGCAGCGTTCTCAAAGCCATCGTTCTGGATCACGAGGCCCGTAGCATCGAGCTCGCAGACAGCACCATCGGCAATGGCCGCATGAAGGAGCCCATGGTCCACTTCATGTCCGTCATCCGCGCCTTGAAAGGCTACACCGGCATCCCCCTCACCACCCTGCGCGATGTCCCCATCCCCTTCAGCAGCACGGACAGCCCCATGAGCACCCCCTACCCGCAGACCGAGGTGGACAAGTTTGTGCCCAATGCCTCCCGCTTCCGTTTTGCCGATACCTCCGCCCAGCTCGGCCAATCTCCCCTTCGTGCCCCCAGTGTCTTCAACTGGTTCCTGCCCGACTACAGCGTCCCCGGGGCCATGTCAGAGGCAGGCCTCGTCGCCCCTGAAATGCAGATCGCCACCGAGACCAGCATCGTCGCCCGTGTGAACCGCCTGTGGACCTTCACCTGGATGTCCCTCACCGGCATGACCACCTTCCCCGGCGTGGATCTGGAAGACCCGGTGCAGCTCACCGGCAATGCCGGCCCTCAGGTCAAGGTTTCCAAAGGCCCCACTGCCACGGAAAACTCCTTCCTCGCCTTGCAAACCTACACCTTCACGCCAGCCAACTGGAACACCGCCCAGACCGTCATTGTGGGTGCTGTGGATGACAACATCGCCGAAGGCAGCCACACCAGCCGCATCCATCACGCCGTCAGCAGCACCGATGCCGACTACAGCAATCTCGCCATCCCCAGCCTCAACGTCACCATCAACGACAACGAAACCGCCGGCACCGCCCGCGTGATCATTGCCGAGACCGGCAGCGAAACCCTCGTCGCCGAAGGTGGCACCACTGACACCTACACCCTCGCCCTCAATCAGGCCCCCGTATCACCAGTCACGGTCAATCTCCAGACCACATTGAACACCACCAGTCCTTATACTCCGGACGTCGCTTTCACTCCAGCCAGCGTCACCTTCACTTCCGCCAACTGGAGCTCTCCGCAAACAGTCACCATCACCGCCGTCAATGACACATTCAATGAAGGGCCTGAAATCGCTCAGATCGGCCACAGCATCACCACGGCTGATACCGTTTATCGCCAAGTTGGGGCCGCCTCCATCAACATCCTCGTCGCGGACAATGAAGCCAATGGCAGCAATGCCGTCAGCCTTCTCCAGACGCAAAATGGCACGCTCGCCCTTGAGGGCGGCGCTTCAGACAGCTACTACCTCACCCTCCGCCGTGCCCCGACCGCCACGGTCGCCATGGCCATCAACACCAACGCAGATCTAACGGCCACACCACCTTCACTCAGCTTCACCACCGCCAACGGGAACATCCCTCAGAAGGTCCAGATCACCGCCGTGGATGATGCCTTAGTCGAAGGCGCCAAAGCCTTCACCGTCACCAATGTGGCCACTGGCGGCGGCTACAATATCACCACCAACGTCACCGTCACCATCCAGGACAATGACGGCGGCTCTGTCATCATCACAGAAACCAGCGGCGGCACCTCCGTTGTCGAAAGTTCCGCCACCACGTCAGGCAATCCGCAGGCGGCCAATCTGGATACTTACACCCTCCGGCTCGGCTCCCAGCCCGATGCCAATGTCACCATTACCTTGACGCCCGAACGGCATCCCACCCCGATGTCCAACTGGGCCAAGGCCTCGGGTTACTTTGGCAACGACCTCTCCAGCTCCGCCCTCCAGAAGGACCGCCTCATCTTCGATTACAGCGAGATCATTGGCATCTACAATGCCGCCTATGTGGCCGCAGGCGGCAATGCCAATGCCTCCACCGCCCACTTCGCCGGCACCATGGCCGTGGTGGACAAGCTCGATCTCTACCTCTGCGGTGGCAGGCTCAAGGCACAGACTCCCGCGCTCTCCCTGGCCGACCTTTCCAACATGGGCATCACCAATCCCCGCAAGTCGGTCGTCAATGGCGTTTACCGTGGTTACAGCACCACCCGTCTCTCCACCGACACGACCAACTACAACAACGAGGTGCGGGACCGCTGCCGCATCGCGGCCTACTTGGTCAGCATCTCCCCGCAGTCCTTCAGCGCACGCTGATCCGCCGCCCTCTTCCTTCCGCCACCCCTTCTCCGAGTCATGAATCCCTTTCTTCGCAAGACCCCGGACCGCAGCCAACCTAACCGCCGCGACTTCATGCTCCAATCTGGAGCCGCCTCCTTGGGAGTCACTAGCGTCGTCAACAGCATCGCCCAGCTCAAGCTCGTCGGTGCCGCCGCCGCCCAGGGGGCAGGCAGCGACTACAAGGCCCTCATCTGCATCTTTCTGAATGGCGGCACGGATACCAACAACATCCTCATCCCCGTCGCGGGCGGCGCAGGCACCGCCCGCGCTCATTATGAAAGCGGTCGCGGCATCCCCACCTATGCAGGCGGCACCGGCGGCATCGCCATCCCCTTGGCCGACATCACCGCCGCAGGCACCCAGCTCACACCCGACAACCCGGCCTCCCAATACGAGCATGCCTCCGGCTACATCCCGGCCGATGGCAATGGCAACCGCTTTGCCGTGCATCCCGGGGCAACCCACCTGAAATCCATCTTCGATGCCGGGCATCTCGCCTTCATCTGCAATGTCGGCACCCTCACCCAGCCGAATGTGACGCGTGCCAATTTCAACAGCCTGCCCGCCTCCCAGAAGCCACCCCAGCTTTTCTCCCATTCCGATCAGCAGGTCCAATGGCAGTCCTCCGTGCCCGACCGCCCCTTCACCAGCGGCTGGGGCGGCCGCATCGCCGACATCCTCGATGGCGTCCACAACATCGATCCCGAGAGCCTCTCGATGAGCGTCTCTGTCAACGGCATCAACAGCTTCCAAAAAGGCATCCAGCAGCAGCCCTACGTCATGGGCAGCACCGGCGTCTCCTCCTACAGCGGCTTTGGCTCACCTTACAACAGTGGCCTCACCAACCCGGCCCTCCAGCCCTTTTCAGGCTACAATCCCGCCCTGACCCCGGGCAGCACCAATTCCAACTACCAGAACAACAACACTGGCTGGCGTCTCGCCGCCTTTGAGCAGATGATGGCCATGAGCCACGGCAACCTCTTCGATCAGGGTTACGTCAACGTCGCCAAAAACGCCCGTGTCACCGAAGGCCTCGTCGGCAGCGCCCTCGCCGTCACAGATACCGGCGGTGGTACCACCGCCCTCGCCACCTTTTTCACCAATGCCCTTAACGGCACCGGTATCAACGGCCTCACCCAAGACTTCGCCCGCCAGATGAAAATGGTCGCCCGCCTCATCATCGGCAACGACGTGCTGAAAAACAAACGCCAGGTTTTCTTCGTCCAGCTCGGCGGGTGGG
>DMMK01000380.1 GCA_003453085.1 Verrucomicrobiales bacterium | reverse complement strand
CTTCATGATGGTCTTCGCCGGCACGGTGAGTGACTTCATCAGCAGACACCCGACCGTGAAGGTGCTGGCGCTTTCCTTCCTCCTGCTCATCGGCACCACGCTGATCGCCGAAGGCTTCCACGTCCACTTCCAGAAAGGCTACGTCTATTTTGCCATGGCCTTCTCCATCATGGTGGAGTTCCTGAACATTCGCATGAAGAGCAAGGCCGAGAAAAAAGCCGCCGCTGCCCTCGCCGCAGGGAAGTAATTCACAACTTCACCGCCGCGTTTTTTCGAGAGACCCCGGGCCGATCTGGCTCGGGGTTTTTTGTGGCTTCGTTATTTGTGCCAACTTGGCAATCAGGAGGGACAAGATGTTGCGCTTAAAGTGACATGATGACTTTAAACCGCGCAACCTCACCCAACCTTGTTTTACTTAAAATGCTGATAATCAACGCATTGAATTGAAGCGCTCTGTTTTGGCACAGACGATGCACTACTCTAGAACCGTCTTAACCAGACACAATCAACAAACCCAAACTCATTCAAACCTATGAAACTCGCACGTTACACCCCTTCCTTTGATCTCGGTCGAGTCGCCGACTTTGACCAATGGCTGCGTCATCCGTTTGCCGGTTTCCCCGCCGTGGGCCAGCTCCTCGGTGAATTTCTCCCTGGCGCTGCCGGTCGCCTCGCTGCCGATGTCTATGAGGACCAGGACAACTACTACGCCCGTTTTGAACTTCCCGGCGTGAAGAAGGAAGACGTGAAGGTGGAGGTGAACGACCGCCTCCTCACCGTCTCCACCCAGCGCCAGACGAAGGCCGAAGGGCAGGAGGAGGCCTACAGCCTCAGCCGCTCCATCTCCGTTCCAGAAAGCGTCCGACCCGATGCCATCGCCGCGAAAATGGAAGACGGCATCCTCACCGTGACCCTGCCGAAGCAGGAAGAGCGGAAGCCTAAGCTGATCCAAGTCAACTAACCCACAAATCCCACGGGAGTGCGGGTGCCTAGCCCGCCTCCCTCTCACTCCTCACCCAACCTCTTTTCGAACGACCTTATTCCTATGAATGCTACCTGCTGCAACCCTGCCTCCTCTTCTGCCAAAAGCGCTCCTAGCGTGGGCGTGACCGAAAGCCTGCAAAAACCTCTCTACAACGTCATCGGCAATACCGACGCCTACGAAGTCCGCGTCGAACTGCCCGGTGTCGCCAAGAGCGGCGTCAAAATTGACTTGGAGGACAACGTGCTCTCCATCCGTGGCGAGCGCCAATCGGCCACCCCCGAAGGCTGGAAAACGCTCCATCGCGAGCTCTCCAGCCTCGATTACCAACTCCGCCTGCGTCTCAACACGCCAGTGGATGAGGACAAGCTGACCGCCAACCTCGAAAACGGGGTGCTGACGCTGAAGCTTCCGCTCAAGGAAGCCGCCAAGCCCCGCCGGATCGAAGTCCAATAACCTCCGCCTTTAAAACCCCAACCCCTCAGCGCAGCATCGGCAACGGTGCTGCGCTTTTTTAGCAGGAGCTTTATGGTCCAAAACTCGCGAAGCGTCCCGGAGTGCGGTGGCAGAGAGGCAAGGGCACTCCGTGCCTCGGCGACACCGTTTTCGAGGACAGGGAAGAGGTGAAGTCAATCCAGACGACCTCGAAGATAAATGCGCTCGGGCTCGGCGAGTGTCTAGGATGCGCCCATACCGCACGAGAGCGGTGTCGCCGAAGCCTCACGGCTCCGGCTTCTTTGCCACCGCACTCCGGGACGCTCCGCGCTTTTTGTTGGGTGCCGCGCTTTCGGTTAGGCGTTCAGCGCTTCGTCGAAACGGGTGATGAGATCGGCGATGTCTTCCAGCCCGGCGGAGACGCGGATGAGGTGGCGAGGCACGCCGCAGCTTTCCGCCCAGTCCAGTTCCTCGTAGTGAGCCAGCAGGGTGTAGGGGCAGACGAGGGTGAAGTCCGTACCCAGGCTGGGGCCTTTGCAGACTCGCAGGGCATCGTAAAACGGCGCGCTGGTGTTCGCGGCATCCTTCAGCACAAAGGAGAACAGGCAGCCGTAACTGCCGCCTTCACGCCGCACAAATTCATAACCGGGGCCACCCTGCTGCTTCGCATGCCACACGCGCTCCACCTTCGGGTGCTGGGCCAGATGCTCCGCTAGGGCCAGGGCATTGCGGCTCATGGCTTCGGCACGCTGGACAAAGTCGCGCGAGTTTTGCTCCAGCGCCACGGCGTCTTCGAACCACAGTTCATGATCCGCATGTTCCTTCAGGAAAGTTGAAAAGGCGGCGTGATGCGGGGAGGCGCGGTTGAGGATAACGCTGCCAGCCAGGACATCGCCCGCGCCGGAAAAGCTTTTGGTTAGGCTGCTGGTCACCGCATCCGCCACGCGGCAGGCATCGGCATGGACGACAGTGGAAATGGTGTCGTCCACAATGATAGGCACATCCGGCTGGCTTTCAGCCCGGATGGCCAGCAGGCGCGGCAGGTCCACGCAGCGCAGCAGGGGATTGCTCGGCGCTTCGCAGAATAGTCCGGCCAATGATTCACCTGCCAGGAGGATGCGCAGTTGCTCATACTCGCTGTCATCAATCAGCGGCAGGAAATGGGCCCCGCTGCCAAAGGTCTGCTGCAGCTTCAGGACATCCACATAGGGAAAGTCGAGCTGCACCGTACGGCTATCTGGGCGCAGCGTGGTGAGCATTCGATGCACGGCGTAGTTCGCCGCCATGCCCGAGGGGAAAAGGAAGACGTCTTCCGGCTGCTGCCCGGCCAGATCGGCCAGCCGTTGGCGGATCGCCGCACTGGCGGCAGCCCCGGCCTGGGCGGAGGTGCTGCTCGTCGTCTGGCCGAGCACATGCGCGGCCTGGCGGGTGCTCACCACTTCGCCGCAAAAGCGCCAGAACTTGCGCGCTTTCACATAGGCTTCGGCAGGAAACAGGGCCACTCCCAGCTTCTGCTCGCGCCACTCCACCGCACGCCCGGCAAAACCTTCACGGGCGATGAACTCCAGGCAGCGCTGGGCATGAACGAGGCGTGGGAAAACGATAGCACGCTCTCCCTCCTGGCCGATCTCCTTTTCCGCTTGCACAAACAACGCGCCGATGGCCGGCGGGCAGCAAAAGCGCGGGTAGCCCGAGCGGAATTTCGACACAATGTCCGGGTCGCCCTCTTCATAGCCCACCACATGCTTCCACAGCGGCAGCGAGACGCTGACACCAAAGTCGTTGTCGGGCAGGGGAGATCCCAGGGAATCAGCTTCCCAGAGAGGATGGCGCAAAAGATCAGACATGGCGGGAGGGCAAGCATTACGCGGCCCAGGCAGAGGCTCAACTGCAATCCTGGGAGAGACTTTATCTTCAAAGGATGGATAACCTCGCTCACGTTGACAAAACTGCGGTCAAGAAAGACAATCATTACATGTCAGAAATCATCCAGGCACCCGCAATTTATCTTGTGAAAATAATTGGCTGTCTCCTCCTGCTTAACGCCGCCGCTATTACTGGCTTCGCTGAGCAACCGCCTGAGTATGAAAAATTTGGGACGGATCGGCTCACTTCCAAACAGCTGGAAAAAGACACCGAGAGTGCCATGAAGGGTGATATGAAAGCCGCCCATCGAGTGGGAAGGCATCATTGTGGTTTAAAAAATATACAAGATGGACTTCGGTGGTTACGAATCTCCGCTGCATTAGGCAGCCATGAAGCTCAAACTGATTTCTTCGTAATTTCGAAGGTTATCGATGGAGATCCCTTGGTGCATCTCGAAGGGAAAGTTTGGCTTAAAAAGGCCTGCGATGCAGGTTACAAACATGCTCTTTTTACTCGCGATGCAAATTTAGAGCATGGGAAAAGAACCGATGTGGAATTCTGATAGTGCCAAAAGATTTTTAGCTCCAATGGGCGGCTTGGGGTAGGTTGTGCATCGTTGTGAGAATGTGCGCAAAAGATCGGGCATGGCGGGAGGGCGAGTATTAGGGGCTAGGTCTGCGCTCAACGGCAATCCTGGGTGTTATTCCTGGTTTGCTCAAGACGGTCCCAGAGTGGCGTACAGGGCAAGTCAATCAGCTAACCGAAATGAGTCCAGAGACACTTCAAACCCATTCACTCGACGAAGCAGCTTATCTGGCCGTGTTCGCCGAGCCCATGAGGAATGTGACCGACATGGCCAATCCATTGCTCGACATATGGCCGTACGTGCATGCGGTCCCATCGGCTCAGTTGGGCGGACATGAACTCTGGGATGAGGTTGTCGAGTGCGTTTATCGTTCTGGGAATGACCGTTACGACTTGGTTCATGTTTGCACACATACCCCCAATGTGTTCCTCGTCGTCGTCGTGGATCGACGGCACGTTGTTATCCACGGGCATCGTCTCCTGGATCTTAATCAGCTTTACAGTGAGACCTCTGGGACGCTACCGCGACTTCGGAGCCCTTGATCAACCCTCAGCACCAGTCCCGCATGGTTACCATCTTGGCGTGCGCGGCACCACGATCGAGGAGGGATTCGGCGAGGGTTTTGCCTTCGGCGAGGTCGGGGACTTTGCCAGTGATGACGAACCCGGCGGCGGCGTTCAGCACGGCGATGTCGCGTTTTGGGCCTTTGAGGGTGGCGCTGAGGATGCCTTCGATGATGGCGGCGTTTTCTGCGGCATCGCCGCCCACCAGTTCTTCCAGCGCCCCGGGGCTAAATCCGAGCGTGCCAGGATCGAGCGTGATGTCGGTCACCTTGCCTTCATTCACCTCGCAGATGTGGTTGTGGCCCAGGGTGGAAAGCTCGTCCATGCCGCCGCCGGTTTGGGTTGTGCCGTGGACGACC
>DMMK01000669.1 GCA_003453085.1 Verrucomicrobiales bacterium | reverse complement strand
GGATGAAGTTCACCCACTTTTACGCCGGGGCCACGGTTTGTGCGCCTTCCCGCAGCGTGCTGATGACCGGCCTGCATCACGGGCATACCCGGGTGCGCGGCAATTCCGGCAAGACCAATCCTGCGGTGCAAGCTCTCAAGGAAGGCGATGTCACCGTGGCAAAGGTGCTGCAGGAGGCGGGTTACAAGACCGCCCTCATCGGCAAATGGGGCCTGGGTGATGAAGGCGCTGCCGCGACGGGGCTACCGCGCAAGCAGGGCTTTGATTACTTCTACGGCTACCTGAACCAGACCCATGCCCACAATCATTACCCGGACTATCTCTGGCGCAATGAGACCAAGGAACCCCTGTCGAACATTGTCACACCTCTGGGCGAAAATGGCGGGGGCTATGCCACCCAGCCTGTTCATTTCTCCGACGATCTTTTTGCCGATGAGGCGCTGAAGTATGTGGGAGAAAACAAGGCCGCGCCTTTTTTCCTCTACTGGAGCATGGTCGTGCCTCACGCGAACAACGAGCGCACCCGCGAACTCAAAGATGGCGCTGAAGTACCTGACTACGGCCCCTATGAAGGCAAGGACTGGCCAAAGCCCGACAAAGGCCAGGCGGCGATGATCTCCCGCCTCGATGGTTATGTGGGGCGCATGCTGGACCTGCTGAAGGCCCAGGGGTTGGCCGAAAAAACACTCGTCATTTTCACCAGCGACAACGGACCACACAACGAGAGCAACCACGACCTCGCCCGTTTCAATCCCTCCGGCCCCTACACCGGCATCAAGCGCAGTCTCACCGATGGCGGCATCCGCGTCCCGCTCATCGCCTGGTGGCCGGGCAAGGTGAAGGCGGATGTGGAGACGGGCCATGTCGCCTCCTTTGCCGACTGGCTTGGCACGGCCGCCGATCTGGCTGGAGCCAAGGCCCCGGAGAAGATCGATTCGCTCAGCTTTAAGCCCGCCTTGTTAGGCCAGGAAGGGCAGGGGAAGCATGAGTTCCTTTACTGGGAGTTTCATGAGGGCGGGTTTAAGCAGGCGGCCCTTTATCAGGGGCGCTGGAAAGGCATCCGCCAGGGTGGGCCAGAGGCCCCGGTGCTGCTTTACGATCAGCAAAACGATGTCGCGGAAAAAACCAATGTGGCCAAGGAACATCCCGAGATCGCGGAGAAGATTGACACCTACCTGAAGACCGCCCGCACGGAACTGCCGGAGTGGGAACCCCGATGGAAGGCTGACGGGAAGAAGAAAAAGAAGTGATCGTCTGCCATCAGTATTTCTCCTCATGAAAGCTCTCTTCTCCCTGTTCTCTGTGGCTTTGTTGCTGCCTTCGGTTCTGCCTGCCGCCGAGGCAAAAGCGCCTAATATCATCTTCATTCTCGCCGATGATCTGGGTTATGGCGACATCGGTGCTTATAAAAAGCAGCCTTCCAAAATCCCCACTCCCAATGTGGACCGCATCGCCAAGGAGGGCATTCGTTTCACCGATGCGCATTCTCCGGCCTCGGTCTGCTCACCCACCCGTTATGCCCTGATGACGGGGCGTTACGCCTGGCGGTCAAAATTACAGCAGGGCGTGGTGGCCCCCTGGGGCGCTCCCTTGCTCCAAGACGCGCAATACACCGTGGCCGAACTGCTGCGTGATCATGGTTATACCACGGGGCTCATTGGCAAATGGCACCTGGGCATCCAGTGGCCCACAAAGGACGGCCAGCCTGCCTCCGCAGGGGAGGACAGGCTGAGCAATGTGGACTTCACCCAGCCTTTCAAAGGTGGTCCGCTGGATCACGGTTTTGATCATTACTTCGGTGTGGATGTGCCCAACTACCCTCCTTACTGCTTTTTGAAAAACGATCGTACGGTGGGGATTCCCACGTTGCCCGATACAGGGCGCGCAGATGGCTTTAACCGTCCCGGTCCCATGATGCCGGGCTGGAAGCTGGTGGACATCCTGCCTGAGCTGAACCGCCAGGCCGTGAGCTTTGTGGAGACCTCAGCCAAAAGTGGCAAGCCCTTCTTTCTCTACTACGCGCTCACCTCACCCCATTATCCCGTCGTTCCTGCGAAGGAGTTTCAGGGCAAGACGACCGTGGGTGACTATGGCGACTTCGTTTTCCAGACCGACTGGTGTGTCGGCCAGATTCTCGAGGCCCTGGAGCGCGAAGGCATTGCCGACAACACCCTCGTCATCTTCACCAGTGACAATGGGCCGGAAGTCACCGGGGAGGTGAAGCCAGGCGTCTATGATCGCGTGCAACAATACAAGCACCACAGCCTGGACGGTCTCCGCGGGGCGAAACGCGACCTCTGGGAAGCCGGGCACCGGGTGCCTTTTGTCGCCCGCTGGCCCAAAAAGATTGCCGCTGGCAGCGTGAATGATGAAACCATCTGCCATGTGGATTTCATGAGCACCGCCGCTGCCATCGTTGGTGCTGAGTATCCATCCGAGGCGGCGGTGGACAGCCACAACCTGTTGTCCCTTTTGTGGAATGAAAAGCTCGGGCGGCCCGTGCGCGAGGCCACT
>DMMK01000167.1 GCA_003453085.1 Verrucomicrobiales bacterium | reverse complement strand
CGGCAGCTTCAGGTCCAGCAAAATGAGCGTGGGCAAAACACGCCGATGCATAAAGGAATTCGCCCCATCTCCAAAGAGGGAGTCCAGCGCCTCCACTCCATCACGCGCCACCACCACCTCATTCAAAATGTTGTTTTTCTGCAAGGCCATGAGCGTCAGCTCTTCGTCGTCTGGATTGTCCTCGACCAATAGGATGACTTTGGAATTCATAAGAGAGCTTAGGTGTCAGGATGATTATACAACAAAAAAGAAAGTCGAACCCACATTCAGTTCGGATTCGGCCCAGACCCGCCCGCCATGGCGGCGGACCACCCGCTGCACCGTCGCCAGACCGATGCCGGTGCCAGGAAACTCCACCATCGAATGCAGCCGCTGAAACGCCCCGAACAGCTTGGTCGCATAGCGCATGTCAAATCCCACCCCGTTATCCCGGACATGGCAGATCTTTTCCCCCGCAGGTCCAGACAACTGGCCCACCTCAATGTGCGCCTTGGGATTTTTAGATGTGAACTTCCAGGCATTCTCCAGCAGATTTTCCAGCAGCACATGCATCAGCGCCGCATCTGCCGTCACCACGACCTCCGGCTGCACCACCCACACAACCTGGCGCTGCGGCTCCCGCTGCTTCAACTGCGCCAGGATGGCCTCCGCCTGATGGCTGAGGTTCACCTGCTCCAGATGCATCTCCGCTCGCGTCAGGCGGGAGAGCTTCAGTAGATCGTCTATCAGATACCCCATCCGGTCAGCCGCCCGGCGCACCCGCAGCAGATAACTCTGTGCCGTCTCGTCCAGCACCGCCTTCGAATGCTCCTCCAGCGCCTGGGCAAAACCTGAAATGCCTCGCAACGGTGCCCGCAGATCATGCGAGACCGAGTAACTGAAAGCCTCCAGTTCCTGATTGGAGGCATCCAATTGCGTGGCACGCTCTTGCAGTGTTTCATTCAGTTGGCGGATCTCCTCCTGCGCCTGCTTCTGTGCTGTCACATCCCGGGCCGTCGCATAAATGAGGCCCGTCTCAGCCAGGTAGTGAGACTTCCACCATAACCAGCGGTAGGAGCCATCCTTGCAACGATAGCGGTTTTCAAAATGCATGGACGGCTCCCCCGCATGGATCTTCTCCACCTCCTTTAGAGTGCGTTCCTTATCTTCAGGATGCACATAATCCATGAAGCCATTTTCCATCAATTTCTCAACCGGATGCCCCAAGATGTCACTGAAGGCATGATTGATTCTTTTGAAGCGGCCATCCTTGCCGGAAATGCACAGCAGGTCGACTGACAGGCTGAAAAAGCGTTCCAATTCATCCTCCACCCTTCGCCGAGACTTGTCGGCGCGATGCAACGAACGCGCGCTCCACCAGATAAGCCCCCAGACGATTAAAATCGCCATGACGGTGTAAAGCGTCGTGCCCATTTCCGCCTCGAAAAAACCATGCCGCTCCCCCGCCAGCCGCAGCCAGCCCAGCAATACCAGCGCCGGCAGCATAATGGGCAGCAGAAGCCTCACAAGAGCCCCCCCGGGACTTTCGCTCAGGATCAGCCGCACCCATCCCCGGTCCCGCCGCGCCAGCAGGAGACCGATGGCCAACAGATGAAACACCACCGCCGTCGGCAAGGCCATGGGAATGAACGTCACCACTCCATAGAGCCAGGACACCTGATAAAGATACCCCAGCAACGCCAACATCGAAACAAAGCCGAGCAGCAAGGCGAACACCTCCGTCAGCCGAAGGCCACGCCGCGAAGTACGGTTCATCAGCAGCAGGCCACAGCCGAGAAAGACAAAATTCAGCGCCGCATTGGGCGACATCCGGTTGGGCTGTCCGGCTAGATCCGTCGCCAGCTTCTCGGCAAACAGCCATTGATCAATCCCCACTTCCCACTCGAATACATACCCCATCAGCCGCCAAAAGCCGATCATCAGAACCAGTAGAGCCAGGGCTTCAGGCCAAAATTTTGGCCGCGGCGGGGCCTCCGTTCCATGTAGCCACAGGGAGAATCCGCCCAGCATGAAAGCAATGGCCGTCAACGGATTCATGGAAACCGCTCCGGGCAAAATGCGCCGGATTGCATCCAGATCCCACACCCAGCCCACCAACGCCAGGACCCCGGCCATGATTGCCAGCAAACTCACACTGGGTGCGACCTTGCTGGACAACGAATGAAATGATCCCCTGAACCCCTTGGCCATGAGGAATAGCAGCAGGGTATTTAATGGAGGTCAAGTCTATACAAATCGTCAGGCGACGTATTTCCCAAAGACAAACTCTAGGAGGAAAATTTAATTCAAAATTCCTGTAACGACTCCAGTTTCCGTCTCAGCTCAGGCCATGATGTCCATGAGAGGCAAGCGCACGGTTGGCGACGGCCAGCAAATCACTCATCCCAAAAGGTTTTGGCAGGTAATTCGTACCGATTTCCAGCTCTGCAAACTGATGCACTGCGCGATGGCCACTGGTGTAAATGACCGGCACGGAACCATCCTGCTCCTGAATAGCATGGCCCAGGGCCACGCCATTGGCACCGCCCGGCATGTTGATATCCGTAATCAGGAGCTTGATGCTGCTGCGATGTTGGCACCATTGCTGCCAGGCTTCATCCGCACTTTTGGCGACTAGCACACGATGTTTTTCAGTGGCCAGCACCTGACTCATGATCATGCAGATCGTATCATCATCGTCCACCACCAGCACGGTGGAAGGCTGCACCGCAGGCAGCGGTTCCGCCTGGGCCAGCACCGGGACTACGACCTCTGGCAAAGCTGGTGTTTCTTTCTGGCTCGACGCCAGGGGAAAGATCATTTGATAACTACGGATCATTCCCGGCAGCAGGGTCACATTCAGGGCACCACCAGCCGCCTGCAGTGTGCGCTGGATCCAGGCCAAGCGATTATCTGCAGCACGCTGCACGGTGGAAGGCAGCGCCACCACAACACGACGAGGGTCGGCCACGGCCACCGTTTCATCGGCCGGGTTCGGATCCTCGATGGTCAGCATCGCATACTCGCCATGTTTGGCATCTGGGAAGAGACGGGCATACTTGCTTCCCGTCTGGTGTTGCACCTTACTGGTCGAAAGCTGCAAGATACCCCCCTGCGGCATCAGGTTCCTGGCATGCAACGCGACATTGATGATGAGCTGGCTCACCGTCGCTGGGGAGGCCCACACAGGGGGCAGGGCCGAAGCATGATTGACTTCCAAGGCAATGTGTTCGCCCAGGGTCTTGCCCAGCAGCATCACCTCGTCATCCACCGCCAGAGCGAGATCGAGGGCCGCGGGGGCGCTTTCTTCTTCGGGGGTAAAAGAGACGAGTTTTTTCGACAGAGCCGAGGCATTACGCGCCGTTTCCATCACCTGCGTCAGCAGATCCACCACCGCAGGCAGATCCCCTGCCTGCTGCATGGCCATGTCCATCTGGCTCTGGATAACGGTGAGCACGTTGTTAAACTCGTGGGAAATGCCTGCGGCCAGGCTGCCTACCACCTCCAGGTGCATGGAGTTCCCGCCGTCAGTCCCCTCATCCTGCACAGATGCCTTAGCCGGGGCCGCTTCAGACCGCACCTTTGCAGCCTCCATCTCCGCCGCCTTTTGCCCAGACTGCCAGACGGCCAGCATCAGCTTCATCGTCTGGTAAACCTGCGCCAGTGAGGCTGGCATCTGTAGAAAGGTGAGCCGGGGACTATGCGTGATCAGATCCAGCAGCGGTTTTGATAACGAGGCACCATCCGCCAGCAGCACAATGATGCCAATCGTCGGCTCGGCATAATAGAGGGCATTGAGGATCTGCTCTGCCTTGGACTCCGTGCCGGGCTGCAAATCCACGATCACGACCGCGATGGGGCGGTCCCCCAGGCGACTGCGAACCACCGTATCCACCACCTGATAGTCCAGTGCCTGAAAGACAAGCCGCTGCTGGGGACGAAAAAGACCACCGCTTTCTGCCACCCCTTCATTCTGGGTCACGTGTTGAAGAGGCTGTAGCAATCGAAGCGTTGCCTCAGAAGCTGTGGCAATCAGCACCTGATATTTGGCAGCACTTGGATTCGGCTGAGATAGTTGCATATCAAAAGAATAATTTCGTTATTATTTGATACAAATAGAATTTTCATAACACCTCACAATAGATCCTTGAGATCTTTCAGGATGCTCGCTGAGCCCGATACGCGACATTTTATCCGACAAGCCATCGTCCTTTCACCTAACCCTGTTCATGAAATCGGCTCCACCTTAAAAATGTGCAGGCTGGTACCATCGGGATTCAACGAAACGAAGTTGTCCCCTCCCCGCCATTCATACACGCCACCGTACATCAGGTCACGCACCCTGTAGGGCTGATCGTGGCTGAGGCCCAGGCCTGCCAGGTTCAGGCGTACCATGGATGACACCGGCGAATGGCCGTTCAGACTCACCACACAGAGGATGCGGTTGCTAAAATCGGGGGTTGCCTTGCTGTAGCAGATCACTTGGTCATGATCCGCCCCGTGGAAAACGAGGTTGTCATACAGATGCATGGCTGGGTTGTCCCGGCGGATGGCATTGAGGCGGGCAATGAAGCCTTTGATGTTGCCCGGAGCATTGTAATCACGCTGACGGAGCTGGAATTTTTCCGAATCCAGATACTCCTCTTTGCCGGGCAGTGCTTCGTTTTCACAGAGTTCATAGCCCGCATACATACCCCAGGTACTGGAAAGAGTGGCCGCCAGGGCAGCGCGCATACGGAACATGCTGGCAGGTGCATTTTGCAGGTAGAAAGGGTGAATGTCCGGTGTGTTGGGCCAGAAATTCCCTCGGTAGTACCAGCGCATCTCCCCCTGCATCAGCTCCTGGGCATACTCGGTGAGGCCCGCTTTGTCCTCGCGCCAGGTGAAATAGGTGTAGCTCTGTGTGAAGCCGATCTTGCCCAGAACCTGCATCATTTTCGGTTTGGTAAAGGCTTCCGCCAGGAAGATCACGCTCGGGTCCTTGCGATGGACGGTGCTGATCAGCTCTTCCCAGAACGACACGGGCTTGGTGTGTGGATTGTCCACACGGAAGATTTTCACCCCTTTGTCCACCCAGAAAAGCACCACGTCGATGAGCTCACGCCACAGGTTCTTCCAGTCGGCGCAATGGAAGTTGATCGGGTAAATATCCTGGTACTTTTTCGGCGGATTCTCCGCGTAGCGAATGCTGCCATCCGGACGTTGGTAGAACCAATCCGGATGATCCTTCACGTAGGGATGGTCGGGAGAGCAGTTGATGGCAAAATCCAGTGCGATCTCCAGGCCACGTTTGTTGGCCTCGCCGACCAGCCAGACAAAGTCCTCCACCGTGCCGAGCTGGGGCTCCACATCGCGGTGCCCTCCGGCCGGCCCGCCAATGGCCCAAGGACTGCCAACATCGCCCTCATAGGCGATGAGGGTGTTATTTTTCCCCTTCCTGGCCGTGAGGCCGATAGGATGGATGGGCGGGAAATAAAGGGTATCAAAACCCATCGCCTTGGCATCTTCCAGGCGGGGCAGGCAGTCGCGGAACTTGCTGTGCTTGTCCGCCCGGCCCTCGGCCCCACGTGGGAAAAACTCGTACCAGGAAGAAAAGCGTGCCCGCTCCCGTTCCACGATGACTCTCAGCGGCTCGGAGACCGTCGAAAGCTCCCGGTCCGGGTAGCAGTCCACCAGGGCCTGCAAGTCTTCGGAAAGCAGCACCTCCATGACTTCCTGAGGCGGCAGTTGAGTCAGCAACTCCGCCACCTCATCCATCTGCGCGCCGACATTGGCAGCGCCACCCGCCCGGGCACGCAGGGCGGCCTCGCGCAGCAATCGTGCACCTTCCAGCGCCTCCACCGGCACATCCGGATCCCCGGCCTGCACGCGGATGGCGAAGGTCTTTTTCCAGCCCCGGAAAGTGTCGGCCCAAGCCTCCACCACATACTCCCAACGGCCCATGGATTCAAACTGGCACTGCCCCTGCCAGCGATCATTGGCCAAGGGCTTCAGCGGGGCCTTGGCCCAGCGGCGGGACCCGGCGAGGCGCCACTTCACCACCGCTGACATCACCACGTGCCCATCGGTAAAGATGTCGCACCAAAGATCCAGCGGTTCACCAACGATGCGTTTGATCGCATGGCGGCCCCCTTCGATGCAGGGATAAAAGTTCTCGATGACAACGGTGGGAGCGTGGGCGGCGGGAGCAGGCATGAATGAAAGCAACATGGCCAGGAAGCCTGCTGATGCAAATGTGGCCTGCACGTCCCCCGCAGGTCGCTCGCGGAGCTATGCCGCCATCTTCAAAGAACCGCCTGCTGGCGCAGGCAGCTACAG
>DMMK01000580.1 GCA_003453085.1 Verrucomicrobiales bacterium | reverse complement strand
CCTGCCGACAAGGCGGAAACCGCGTGCATGGGCAATGCGGGGCCACCCGCTGCTCGCAATCTCGCCTCAGATCTCGCCCTGGGCCTCATCCGCGGTTTTGTCGGCGGCGGCATTTTGGGCATGGCCATTGGTTACGCCCCCTCCGCCACCGGGGCTGGACGGGCAATCGCCGATGGCGTCACCGCCGGGGTGAAATGGATCGCGGAAAAAGTCGGCCTTGGGGGTGGCGAAAAGCCCCCCGAACCTGAACCCGCGCCCGCTCCTGAGCCCGCGATCTACGACGAAAATCACTCCAAAGGCGGCAGCAAAAAAGGCCCCTCCGTCATCAATGAAAATCACGTCCGGCCTCTCCAGGAAAAGCTCAACGAAGACCTTCTGGGAGAAAACCGCGACGCCGAAGAATTTGTGGATACCTCCGATACCCCACCTCCTGCCAAGGTCGCCGTGGGTGCGGGCTGTGACCCCGAAGAACTGGCCAACAAAGGCGGTGGCACCATCAATTTCAAAGATCCCTTCACCATCAAAGACATGGAGAAACCCGGCTACGACAAATACTGAACCCCTTCCTCCAGCCCCTTCCTTTTCCCACTCACTCTCATGCATTGCTCCCGTCTCTTCCATCTCGGCTCCTTCGCCCTCCTGCTGGCGCTCGCCTCCCCGCTCCAGGCCGATCTCAGCCCCGCTCATCAGCGCTTGGCGGCCACCATGAGCCAGGGAGATCCCGACCAGACCATCCTGGCAGCGGATGCCCTTTTGAATCAGCAACCCCAGGACGTCACCGCCCTACGGGCCAAGGCCATCGCCCTCATGGAAAAGGAGCAGTTGCCCGAAGCCATCGCCCTGCTCCGTCAGGCTTTGAAAATCGACCCCGACAGCGTCGCCTGCCGTTACTACCTGGCCGAAGCCCTGGGCACGAATGGCGATGTCGCTGAATCGGTGCGGCTGCTGGATGAGGTCAAGCTGCGCGCCCCTGATTCTGAGTATGCCCGTCGGGCGGATGTGGTGCTGCCCGAGCTTCGCCCCATGCTGGCGGAAATCTCCCCCTTTTATGACACCTCCCTCGGTTCCAACATGATCGAATCCCCCGCCGGGGCCGAAAGGCGCTTCAAGGCCCAGTTGCGTCTGGCCATGGAATACGATGACAACGTAGCAGCGCGGGCTTCCAATTCCCCCCTCACCGGGCCTGAGGCCTCTGGCCGCGTGCTGCTCGGCTGGGCGCTCGACTACACACCGCTGCATCAGGCGCTGGATTCCGGCCCCTTCAGCCTCGGCCTCACCCTGGATGGCTACCAGAGCTGGCACGAACGCCAGGCCCTGAACGATTTTGATGTGAATCAAAACATCGTCGGTGCCTACCTGGATCGCCAGGGCAAACTGGACTCCATGCCCTACCGCGCCCGCCTTTCTGGCAACTGGGAACACACCCAGGTGGGCAACGAATTTTTCAACCACGCCGTCGGTTTCAAAACCCTCTTTGACCTTCAGTGGAAGCCCTGGGCCATGACCTCCCTCCACTACGGTCTCGACGACAAAGACTTCAATGACGACACCGCCACCCCCGGCACCTTTTCCCGCGATGGCACCTACCAGACCGCCGGTGTGGACCAATACTTCTACCTCTGTGAAAACCGTCTCATTCTGGGTCTAGGCTACGCCTACCGCTGGGCCGACACTCGCGGCTCCCAGTTTGAAACCAACGCCCACACCGCCAACGCCTCCGTGCAGGTCTCCCTGCCCTGGAAGCTCACCTGGCGCGGGGCACTCAGCTACTCCAGCGAGGACTTCACCCAGTACACACCGGACCCTCAGCGCCTGGATAATGCCTGGATGGTCTCCACCTCTCTCTCACGCCCCATCTTCAACGAGAACCTGAGCGTCGAGCTCAGCTACAACTACTTCATCGCCGACTCGTCCGTCGCCTTCGCCGAATACCAGCGCCACATCGTCGGCCTGGGGCTCCGTTACCGCTATTGATCTCAAACCCTGAAAATCCTCCTCATGAAAAAGTCTCTCTCCCTTCTGGCCTTCGTCGCCCTGCTTGCCAGCTCAGTCCCTGTCCATGCCGGGGACGTCAAAAATGAAGAAGCCTTCGACCGCGCCGCCGGGCTTTTTAAACGCTCCTGGCGCCCCCCAACTGCCAACCTCGTCCGCAAGCGCTTCCCCACTCCCACACCTCCCCAGGTCCTGCCGGGTCTTCCCCCCTGGTCTCAGCAGCCTCAAGGTGCCCAGACCCCGCCTCCGACCATTATCACCATCATCGGTCCCAACTAGCAAGCCTGCCGTTGGAGCTTGAGAAGGGCGTCTTTCAAGTAGAGCTAGCTTGATGTCCCTCAAGCCTGCCCGGCCAGCAGATTGCGCGCATGTTCGCGGGCGGATTCCAGCTTGCCGCCGAGCATGCGGGCGAGTTCTTCGATGCGTTCCCCAGCGGCACCATCTCCAAATGGGCACGGAAGCTGGAAGCCGCCGGCCTCATCGCCATCCGCAACCGCATGTATTACGCGGTGGAAGCAGCGGCCTGAAGAGGGAGGTCAGAGTTTCTTCCATTTCACACGGGTATAGGCGTGCTGAATGGAAGAAACTCCGGCGGCCTGGGAAGGCACCTGCTTTGGCCTTCTGAACGAGGGCCCGAATGGGGAGTTGTGTGGAAGGGTCGCCGTGTATTATCCGTACGTTAATTGCCCTGAACAGCCCGGCCTTTTCTTCCATAGACCGCTTTTCACGGCCTTCCATGATCTCTCTCAAATGATGAGCCCAACCATGACTTCGACACTTCAGTCCGCGACCTCGGCCCTCTTCATGGATCGCAACCTGGGGGCGGTCGGTGACTTTTTCACCCCAAATTATGTGGCCCACGTGACAGGGCGGGATGTCACCGGGCAGGCCGTTGTTGAGGGCTTTGTGGGCATGATCCTCCAGGCTTTCCAGGACCTGCAGGTGGACCTCGAGATCCTGGTGGTGGGGGAAGACCGCATTGCCTGGCAAAGAACTTTCCGCGCAACGCACACCGGCAAATTCTTGGGGTTTCCCGCCTCCGGCAAGCCCATGATCTGGCGCGACCTGGGAACGAGCCGGTTTGTGGAGGGGCGGATCGCCGAAGAATGGGTCGTCACGGATCTGGCCGAGCGCTTCCTTCTGGCGAAAAAGGGCGGTTAGTTTTGGATGGAGGAGGTGCGGCAGGTTCGGATGACGCTCAGCGGCTCTCTCAGGCCAGATATTTTCCGCGTTCCCCCAGCTTCTCCGGAAGGTGAAATCCATCCCCAGCCTAACCCGCTCATTATCAACTCCTTGTAGCTCACCCTCCCCAAATGGGAAAATTTTTCACCCCTTTCCTCCGGACCTGCCTGATTTCAAAAGGGAGATTCCAGGACCGCTCATGACCGCCCGGAGGCTGAAAATCCAGGCTGCGCCGCCTCCGTCAGGGGGCCAAAAAGGCTTCCTACGGCCCCAATATCCGCACTTCTCCCCACGCCAGTTTATCTTCCTGGCATTCTCCTTGCTTGCCAATTCCCTCTGAAGGTACAAACTACCCGCCCCTCCGACCAGGCGGCTGTCGTCTGGCGGAGGGGTTTTCTGCCCCATGAAATACCCATTCTACGACCAGGATATCCCCAACGAAGGCTCGCTCCACTTGATGGACATGGAACGCGATGCCTGCGGCGTCGGCTTTGTTGCGAACATCCATGGTAAACGTAGTCGTGACATTTTGGACAAGGCCATTTGCGGCGTCTGCAGCGTGCAGCACCGTGGCGCGGTGGATGCCGACCGGGTGACCGGTGACGGCGCAGGCGTGCTGACCCAGATCCCCCACAAGGTGCTGATGCCCGAAGTGGAAAAGATGGGCCACAAGCTGGAACACCCGATGGACCTCGCCGTGGGCGTCTTTTTCCTGCCTCATGACCAGACGGAGCGCCTGAAGATCCAGCTCGTAGCTGAAGGCATCCTGCGCAACCGCGACATCAAGGTCCTGGGCTGGCGTGACGTGCCGGTGAACCCGAATGAGCTGGGCGAAAAAGCCCGCCGCACCATGCCCTTCATCCAGCACCTGTTCATGGAGCGGCCTGAAGCCATGGATGACAACTCCTTTGAGCGCCAGCTCTACCTCGTGCGCCGGGAACTGCGCATCAAGGCCAAGGAAGCCAAGCTTTCCGAGTTCTACATCGCCTCGATGTCCCACCGCACCATCGTTTACAAAGCGCTGCTGCTGCCGTCCTCCCTGGAGAAGTTCTACACGGATCTCCAGAGCGATGACTACGACACCTCGATGGCTCTGTTCCATCAGCGTTTCTCCACGAATACCTTCCCGACATGGGCCCTCAGCCATCCCTTCCGGATGCTGGCGCACAACGGCGAAATCAACACCGT